>CAURMS010000018.1:0-12624 GCA_963526085.1 uncultured Campylobacter sp.
AAGGCGAGATGCTACAAACCCTAGAGCCGCTAAACGTCGACTACGTCGCGATCGTCGATAGAAATTTAAACGAGATCTCGCTAATAGAGCCTGACAACACCATCATCCTAGTCGCCGCGTATGTTGGCAAAACGCGTCTGATCGACAATCTGTGGGTATAAGATGGGCAAACTTCACTTAGTATCCTTAGGCTGTAACAAAAATCTGGTGGATTCTGAAATCATGCTCGGACGCCTCTCAAACTACGAGATAACGCCAGATGTCGCCTCTGCCGACGTCATCATCGTAAACACCTGCGGCTTTATAAATTCAGCCAAAGAAGAGAGTATCCGCGCGATCCTAGATATGCACGAAGCACGCAAAAAAGGCTCTTTGCTCGTAGTTACGGGTTGTCTCATGCAGCGATACCGCGAGGAGCTAATGAAGGAGTTGCCCGAGGTCGATCTTTTCACCGGCGTTGGAGACTACGACAAGATCGATGAAATCATCCTAAAAAAGCAAAATTTATTTAGCCCCGATACCTACCTGCAAGCAAGCGAGGAGCGCGTTATAACGGGCTCAAACTACCACGCCTACATCAAAATTTCAGAGGGCTGTAACCAAAAATGCAGCTTCTGCGCAATACCAACCTTTAAGGGCAAGCTAAAATCCCGCTCGCTGGAAAACATCATAGACGAGGTGCAAAAGCTCGTGAAAAAAGGTTACTACGACTTTAGCTTCCTCTCGCAGGACAGCAGCTCGTATATGCGCGATCACGCAGTTAGCGACGGCCTCATCTCGCTAATTGACGCGGTCGAAAAGATCGATGGCGTCAAAACCGCGCGCATACTTTATTTATACCCGAGCACCACCTCAAACGCGCTAGTGGGGCGCATCATCGCCTCGCCCGTGTTTGTAAACTACTTTGATATGCCGATCCAGCATGCAAGCGATAAAATGCTAAAAATCATGAGGCGCGGAAGCGGCGCGGCGCGGATAAAAGAGCTTTTAAATTTGATGAAAAATGCACCGGACGCATTTTTGCGAACGGGCGTTATCGTCGGACATCCGGGCGAGAGTGAAGCCGAATTTGACGAGCTTTGCGACTTTTTGCAGGAGTTTAAATTTGACCGCATTTCGGCGTTTGCCTACTCCAAAGAGGAGGACACGCTCTCATACGAGATGGAGCAGGTGCCCGCTAAAATCATCTCAAAGCGCCTAAGCAAGATCGAAAAGATCACTCGCGCCGCGATAGAAGCGAGCTTTGCGCAGGAGCTAGGGCAAAAATTTATCGTCTCGCTTGAGGGCGAAAGCAGCGAGGGCGAGATGTTTTATGCCGCGAAAAAGGCACTCTGGGATAAGGACATCGACGGCGAAATTTTGATCAACGAAAGCGACGTGGAGCAGCTAGAAACCGGCGGTCGCTACTGGTGCGAGATCACGCAGGTAGCGGGCAGCCAGGCGCTGGGCAAGATCACGGCAAAGGCCTAAAGTGCTAAGCGCGCCCGTTTTACGCAAGCTAAAATCGGGGCGAAATCTGCTTGCTTTTTCGCACGGCGTCGATAGCACGGCGCTTTTTTACCTTTTGGACGAGGCTGGCGTGGAATTTGACATTGCGATTGTGGATTATAACGTCCGCGCGCAAAGCAAGGACGAAGTCGCCTCGGCGCGAGACTTGGCGGTTAAATTTAACAAACAAATTTACTTAAAAAGCGTGCATCTGGGCGAGTCAAATTTCGAGCACGAGGCGCGTGCGGTCAGATACGATTTTTTCGCCGAAATTTGCCGCAAGCATGGATATGAAAATTTGATCTTGGCACATCAGTTTGACGATAAATTTGAGTGGTTTTTGATGCAGCTTGGACGCGGCGCGGGGCTTAGCGAGCTGCTTGGCATGCAAGAGCTAGAAACGCGCGAGGACTACGTGATCGCTCGTCCGCTTTTAGGCGTGCGAAAGTGCGAGCTGGAGCGGTTTTTAAAGGGGCGAAATCTAAAATACTTCACCGACGAAACGAATTTAACGAACCGGTTTAAACGCGGATTTATTCGCGTGAAATTTAGCGAGCCGTTTTTGGACGAATACTTTGTCGGCGTAAAAAAAAGCTTTGAGTTTTTGGCAGCCGATGCGTTAAATTTAACTCCCGAGATTTCTAATCCCGCGCCTAAAATCTATCTCATAAAACGAGGCCCGAGCGAGCTTCGCGGCGTTGACCAGACATGCAAGCGGCTAGGGCTCGTGCTAAGCTCGGCGCAGCGAAACGAATGCGCGCGCTGCCTGGAAAATGGCGCTGACTGCGTGCTAGGCGGCAAGGTAGCCGTGGGCGCGGGCGCAAATTTTATCTTTGTAACGCCTTATGTCAAAACCGCGATGGAAAAGAAATTTAAAGAAGCGTGCAGGCAGCTCGCCATCCCGCCGATAAACCGTGGATTTTTATTTGCCGAGGGTGCGGATCTATCCAAATTAAAAGAACTTTTCTAGACTTTAGCGTGCAACTGCCGCTAAAAATACACAAATTTTAAGATCGATAAAATTTGATGGCCGCGCCTCGCATAGCCTTTGCGCAAGGTTGTGCGGTCAGGCAAAATCGCAAATACAAACGCCACTAAAGACTAACTGAATTTATCAAATTTAAAAGACGCGACGATCACTCCCCGTATTTTTTCTTTAGATCGTCCCACGTCACTAGCGTGCGTTTGCCCTCTAGGCTGCGGATGCGCGTGACGTCTTGCATCATCTCTAGCACTCCCTTAAATACGCCGTTTTCATCGCGCACGGCCACGTAGTAGATGTAGATAAATTTACCGTGAAGCTCTAGCCAAAAGTCGATCTCATCGCGCTCGCCCTTGCGAAAAGCGTCGATGATCTCCAGCACGCTAGCTACGCTCTCGCGCGGGTGGCAGTTTTTCACGTCACGCCCGATGACGCCGGCACTTCGCGGAAATACGCGGTGCTTGGTGTCAGTATAAAATTTCACGATCTCGTTTTCATCGACGAATGAGAGGTCGACTGGCATGTGCCTATAAATGAGGTTGATTTGTTCTAGCGTGAGCTTGCCCGTAGCGACGTCAAAAACCGCGTTTTTATCGCGGCTTGCATCTGGATTTAGTCCGTATTTACTCATCAAATTTGACAGCTCTTTTAGGAAATTCGGATTTAAAACTGCTTCGTTTAAGTCGCTGTTTTGTAAATTTACCGCGCTTAAATTTGACTCGCTTTGTAAATTTACGTCCTTTAAATTTACCTCCGAGCCGCCATTGGAGTTCAAATTTAACGGATAAAATTCGCTCGGCTTTTCGATGAGAAAATATCCGATCTCATCATCGCCGCGTCTCATCGCGCGAAACTCCTCCTCGCTGATTAGCTCCAGCGACATCGGATAGAGCGCCGCCTCCTCGCGTGCGAGCAGGTCGAGCAGGTTTTCGTAGATCTCGTGCTGCGCCGCGATAAACTCATCCACTTTGTCGCCCTCTAGTAGCTCGCGCGCCGCGGCGATACCGTCGCGGACCTTGCTATCAAAGCTCCACATAAAGCGCGACGGGCGGTCAAAACCCTTGTTTTCGAGCATCGAGTAGAGTTGGTGCTGTTTTCTGGCAAAGTGCGTTCTGTTAAAGCTGCCCAGTTTATCGTAAATTTCAAGCCACTCGTTTTTGATAAATTTCTTTTTTAGCAGCTCTTTTGCCTTTGCGATTAGCTCGCGCGCGGCGTCGTTTTCTTCGATGTAGGTGGCGACGGGGTGGTCTTTTGGCAGCTTGGGGCGTTCAGCAGTTAGGATACCGCGCAGGATTTCTGATAGCTCGGCGGCGTTTTCATCGATAAACTCGTTCTTAAAGCCTAAATTTAGCAAATTTGCGCGCACGTTTTTAAAATCTGCCGGCATGAGTTTTGTTAGCTCCGATTTTGCAGCTTTTCTTGAGGCGAAAAAATTTGCCGCTCCGCTGAGGTAATCCCTCAAAATCGCAGTCGCCAAAGCAACAGCGGCGTTGTTAAATTTGATCATTTTTTATCCTTAACTTAAATTTTTAAGGATTATACAAAAAGCGGAGAGTAAAAACTTTGATTTATCTTAAGCTGTAAATTTTGACGCCAAAGGTCGCGTCGATTTTTTCGGCATCCTTACGCATTTTGATTGGAAAGTCGATTTTGACGATATTTTCGTAGCTTTGTAGCGCGTCCATAAACTCGTAAAATTTAGCAGGAGTTTTCATGGAGCCCATTACCGTTAGCTCATAGACCGAGATCTCGCCGTTTTTTGCGGCCTCTTTTGGCTCGCTTAGATTTACGTTCATAAAGTACTTTGAGGCAAATTGAGTAAAATTCTCTACGTCAAATTTGTTTTCAAGAGCGTCTAACGCGGCTTTGTCGTTTTGCTTTATCTCGTTTAGTGCTTTTGATTTGGCGTCGTAGAGCCTTTGCGTTTGCGCACTTGCGGCGATTTGCATGCGACTTTCGTATTTGACCTGCTTGTATTCTTTGATACTCGGTACTAAAAAGCCAAATATCATCACAAGGCAAGCAACTATAAAAATGAGAATATAGATGAGTAATTTGGTAATGTCGATATTTTGTAGGCTTCTGTCTTTACTCATTTTTATCCTCTAAGCTGTCGGTTTTATTTGTGCTGATGAAATTTAGCCAGCCGCTATCTAGTTGATAAAAAGAGGTATTTGACGTGTTAAAAATCGACTTTAGCTGCGTGGCGAGTAACATATTGTAAATATCTCGGCTAGGCGTAGTGCCTTTTACCACAAGCGAGTTTTTATCCATCGAGATCTCGTGTAGCGTGATGCTTGAGGGGACAAGATCGAGTAGATTACGCAGGCTTTGTTTTAAGACGGCATTTGAGGCCGCTATTTCGTTTGCGCTATCTCTTCTTTGCTTTAAAAGCGCAGTGAGCTCGTCGGCTTGCTTGATTTGCTCTTGCGTCTGCTCTTGTTTTTGTTTTGAAATTTGCGTTTCGTTTCGTAGCGAGTTGCTTTTAAACTCAACAAAGAAATTTGCCGCAGCAAAAAGCAACACTATCGTAGCGATAAAAAACAGCCAAATTTTGCTAAAAAGGTTAAAAATTGGTTTTCTCTGAGGTTTTATAAAGCTATAACTAGTCATTTTCCAACTCTTTTTTCATTAGCTCGGTCATCGTTTTTAGCGTATCGACAGGGTAAACGGCGGTTTTTACTAAGAGTTCGTTTTCTAGATAGTGTAAAAACGTAGCGCTCGTCCTCTCTGTAGTGTCGAAAATCACGACATTTTCGATAAAATCGCCGTCGTATAGAGGATTTGAGTAAAATTCTTTAAGTGCTAACGATATATACCGGTACATACTCATATCGCGCCCAAATATCGATACCGAGGCGGTTACATCGGTGGATTCTGGCATATTTATATCGTAGTCGAGGTCGGCAAACTCCTCTTGGCTATCGCCGGTCTTTAACATATCGTCTAAATTTTCTAGACCGTCCATGTTGTTAAAGCTTTCGTCTACATTCGTGATAAAATCATCTATCTCGTCGCTGTTTTCTTTATCAAATTCGACGTTCTCGTCGCCGTCGTCCTCATCTAGCTTACAAACCGTGGCGTATTTTGCGCCGTTACCCGATGTAATGCAGATGGCGAAAATTTCCTTGCACGCATAGATAAAAAGCGTCTTTGCCGTAGATAATTTTTGTTTTTCGATCTCTTTTTGCATAAGTACTATGGGCGAATAAAGTACGTCTATGTCCGTATCGCCAAATTTACTCTCGGCGGCTTTAACGTCTGAAAGTTTTGCATAGATCAGCCAATTTTTAGCGGGATTTATGCAGGTTATCTCTTTTGTCTTTATGCCTAATTTTTCGAGATTTTCGGCATTTTTAGCTTCAAACGCTCCTTGTTCGAGCGCGTCGAAAAACAGCGAAATATAAACCCATTTATACTCTTTTTGTAGATTTTTTAGATACTCTTTTATTCTGTCTGGGATTTTGCCGGACTCATCTAGGTCAAATTCATTTTTTATCGTTTTGATCGGAGTTGCACCCTTGTATGCTTCGCCGTAAAATATGCATTTTTTAGACTGGATAACGGCGCTAAGATATAAGACGCTAAAAAAACGACGTATCAGCAAAGATTTCTCCTAAAAATTACGATGCGTTATAATACCCAAAAAGCCATAAAATAGAGTTAAAACAGCTCTTTTTGTAGGGTTAAAAATTTATCTTTTATTCGTTTTGCTTCTTCTTGCAGGTCTGAGTCCGTTAAATTTGACGGCTTAAGCTCTGCATAGTCGCTCACGGCGATGTCGCACATCATGCGAATTTTGTCTAAATTTACTTTGCTTACCTTGCCTGATTTGCTGATTTTTTGGATATTTTCTAGGTAGCCGTTTGAACGGGCGATGTAGAGGGCGTATTTTTGCGAGATTTCGCTTTGTACCATCACGGTGTGAGCTAGTTTGTTGTAAATGTCTTTATGGTAGGCTGATTTTGAGAGCCTATAGGCGGTTTCGTAATCGCCCATTTCATAGTAAAATTTGGCTCCAAGCGCGTTTTTGTAAGACGGACTAAGCGTAACAAATGAGACAAAAATAGCCGCCAAAAGCGCTCCGATAATTAAAATAACGGTCTTTGAGCTCATTTTTCCATCTCCTTTTTTATCTGCTCTCTTGCGGCTTCTAGCTCCATGCCTGTCACGCTAAAAGGCGGCGAGAGCGTATAAGAAATCTCGCTAAACGGCTTTGGGATTATCATCTTATCCCAGCTTTTTAGCTGCCAAAATTTACTCGCTTCGTAGTTTAAAATTTGTATCGGCGCGTTTTGCTTTTGCGCGATGACGACGGCTCCGTCGGCGACGCTGTGATAGGGGCCGCGCGGACCATCTGGAGTGATGATGACGTCGGTGCCGCTTTTTAGCTCTCTAAAGCTTTGTGCGAGGGCCTTTACTGCGCCTTTTGAGCTACTGCCTCTGATCGCGCCGATACCGAAAAACGAAATCACGCGCGCGATGATCTCGCCGTCCTTGTGGTCGCTGATTATTACCTTGGCACGTCTTTGCGGATTTTGGCCGTTTTTCCACCAGTGTACGTAGGCAAAACTCATCAGTGCAAGCCTGCCGTGCCAAAATAGCACGACGCAGGGCTCGTTCGTCAAATTTGTCTTAGAAAAGCTCTTTTTGCAGGTTAAAAATATAATCCAAATAAAACAATAGATAATGCGCGGGGCTAAATTTATAAAAACGCTTCGTTTAAATTTAGCCCACAAGCTCACCGTAAAGCACCATTCTTTTTGGGTCGTTCACGCGCACTTTTAGCGTCTTGCCTAGCAGTTCTTCGCTGCCCGCGACTTGAACGAGGAAGTTATTAAAGCTCCTGCCGGCGACGCCGCCGTTTGCGCGAAGCTCCTCGAAATATACGTCGAAAATTTTACCTTTTTGCGCCGCGACGATTTCGTCTAAAATCTCGTTATGGCGGCTTTGTAGGCGGGTTAGACGAGCGCTTGCGACGGCTTCGTCGATTTGGTTTGTAAACTCCGCCGCCTTGGTCATCGGGCGGGGCGAATACTTAAAGCTAAAAATTTGCTCGAAGCGTACCTTTTCTAGTACGTCCATCGTGTCCTCAAACTCCTCGTCCGTTTCGCCAGGAAATGCCACGATGATGTCGGTTGAGATGCTAACCTCAGGGCACATTGCGCGCAGTCTAGCTGCTCGGTCTAAAAACCACTCTTTGGTGTAGCCGCGCTTCATCTCGCGCAGGACTTTGGTGTTTCCGCTTTGAAGCGGCATGTGCATGGATTTGCAAATTTTGGGATTTTGACTAAAGATTTCTAAAAATTTATCGTCCATATGCAGCGGATGCGGGCTGGTAAATCGTATGCGCTCGACGCCCCCTATCTCGCTGATTTTTACGAGTAGGTCGCTAAAATCTATCTTCTCGTGCGCGCCTGAAAATCTCTTGCCGTAGTTGTTTACGTTTTGCCCGAGCAAGAAAATTTCCTTCGCTCCGCCCTCGGCCGCCTTTTTTACTTCGCGTAGGATCAGATTTGCGGGGATCGAGATCTCGTCGCCTCTGGTGTGCGGGACGATGCAGTAGGTGCATTTTTTATCGCAGCCGATCGAGATATTTATGTGGCTTTTATACGGTGAGCCGCGAAATTCCCCGAATGCGTACTCGCTCTCGTCGTGATTTATGTCGGTGCTGATAAATTTAGGCGTCTTAACGGCGGCTGAAATTTTACTGATGTTTCGCGCACCGAGTACGAAATCCACGTAAGGCGCTCGTTTAAAAATTTCGCTTCCCAGATGGCTTGCCGTGCAACCGCAAACGCCTATTTTAGCGCCCGCTTTTTTTACTTTTTCAAAACCGCCGACCTCGCTAAAAAGCTTATGCACGGGCTTTTCACGCACCGAGCAGGTGTTGATGAGGATGAGGTCGGCCTCGGAGATGTCCTGAGTGAGCTCGTAGTCCTCTTTTTGTTTAAGCTCTGCAATGATGTGCTCGCTGTCGCGAACGTTCATCGCGCAGCCTAAAGTCTGGATAAAGAGCTTTTTTTGCGCTGCGCTCAAAGGATGTGCACCTCGTACATATAGTCGTTTTCGTCAAGTCCGTATTTTACGGTGCGGTGGTAGACGCTAAGGCCTTTTTCCTCGAAAAATTCTACCAAAGCGATGAGTTGTTTGTGGCTGTTTTCTCTGTCAAAATAGAAAATTTGTTGCGGATCTTTTGCAAATGCCGCTTCGATTTTTTCAAGAGAGATCGTTTTTGGTTTGGCATCAAGTTGCGTTCTAGCGAGTTTTAGCTCCATTTTTAATCCTTTGAAATCTTTAATTTAATCTGTGAATATAGCAAAAACATCTTAAAAAACGCATTAAACTTCTTAAAAGTATAAAGCTTGTATAATACCCCTCTAACTCAAAAATTCCCCCAAATTTTAAATAACGGAGTAAAAATAATATGGAAAAAATAGCAGATATCATAGAATCTATCGCAAATGAAAAAGGGCTTGAAATCGAGGACGTAAAAGAGCGCGTCATAAGAGCTATTATCAATACCGCAAAGAAAATTTACGGCGAAAACTACGAATACGACGCGGTTATCGATAACGCGACCAAGACCCTTCATCTATATCAAAAAATCACCGTCGTAGAGGACGGCGACGAGCGCTTGGCCGAGGACAACGAGCACTTTCTAAGCGTAAGCGAAGCAAAAAAAGTAGACTCTGGGGTAGAGATTGGCGACGAGCTAACATACGAGCTATCTACCGACAACCTCGGCCGCACCGCTGCACAAACGCTTCACAAGGAGCTTGAGTACCACATCCAGCGCCTTATGGAGGAAAAGATCTTTCAAAAATATCAAGACATGGTCGGGCACATGGTTTTTGGCTCGGTCACGCGCGTGGATAGCGAGGAAAATACCTTCATCGAGATAGACGAGCTACGAGCCGTGATGCCTCGCAAAAACCGCATAAAAGGCGAGAAATTTAAACCCGGCGACGTCGTAAAAGCAGTCATAAAAAGCGTATATATCGACAAATCTATGGGTATAAAGGTCGAGCTAAGCCGCACATCGCCAAAATTCCTCGAAGCTCTGCTAAAAGCCGAAGTGCCCGAGATCAAAGACGGCCTAGTGCTGATCGCGGCAAGCGCTAGAATCCCGGGCGAACGCGCTAAAGTAGCACTCGTAGCAACTTCGCCAAACGTTGATCCAGTGGGCGCGACCGTGGGCACCAAAGGCGTGCGCATAAATGCTGTAACAAAGGAGCTAAACGGCGAAAATATCGACGCGATCGAGTATTCCACAGAGCCTGCGATCCTCATCACCCGTGCGATGGCGCCGGCGATCATCAGCTCTGTAAAAATCGGCGAGGACGGTAAAGCCGTCGTGAGCCTAGTAACCGAGCAAAAGAGCAAGGCTATCGGCAAAAGCGGCATAAATATCAGGCTAGCTAGCATGCTAACCGGTTACGAGATCGAGCTAAACGAGCTGGGCGCTAGAGGTGAGAGTAAAGACGAAAACGCGAAGGATCTAAAGGCACTATTTGGCGATCTGTAGCTAAATTTGAGCCTTTTGGTCGCATTTGTTTTGGGCGGTAAATTTGAGGCACGGCGTCCGAGTAAAATTTGATCTGTGTCGTCTGCTAAAGTTTGCCGCTTTTTATTTTCTAAATTTTATCCGTATCCATACCTTAAGAAATAAAAGAACTTTTCGATGATATTAAATTTTAAAATGCGGCGCGCAAGCGTCAAATTTTATAAAACGTTAGCGAGATAAATTTAAGATTAAGGCGGCAGATAAACCGCCAAATTTTAGGTTATTTATTTTTAGTAGAGCGGTACATCGGGTGCTGGTAGTCGTTCCTCTCGCAGCCCGTAGCCAAAAGTGCAAACATCAAAACAAGCGCGCTTAGTATAACTTTTCTCATTTTCTACCTTTTTTGAATTTCATTTTCGCGCGATTATAGCAAATTTCGCGAAATTACCAAAATCTCCGCAGCTAAATTTGACGGCGTTTGGGCTGGGCTATTTTGCGTCAAATTTGTCGCCGTTCAGTGAGAGTCAAAAAGTGCGTGTGTCGAATTTGCTTGCCCAATTTTTTGCTCTTGCTCGTCTAGCGCCCGCATGCGATAAATTCGAGCTCGCAGGCAAATTTATTAGTCCAAATTTGTCCCGTCCGACGACTCGTCTTGCAGCGCGCCGAGACGTAATATATTAAATTTTTATCCAAAAAAAAGTAGAATATCTCATCTTAAATTTAAGGAAAAATCCGTGTTGCAAGCATTAGCGCTTAGATATAGACCGCGAAATTTTAGCGAGCTCGTAGGTCAGGAGGCCGTCAGCACCAGCCTCACGCACGCTCTGGACGAGAGTCGCCTCACCCACGCCTACCTTTTTTCGGGGCTTCGCGGCAGCGGCAAGACCTCGAGCGCGAGGATATTTTCAAAGGCGCTGGTTTGCGATCACGGCCCGACCAGCCAGCCATGTGAGCAGTGCGCCAACTGTATCGCCGCAAACGAAGGCCGCCACATCGACATTATCGAGATGGACGCGGCCAGTCACCGCGGTATCGACGATATAAAGGGGCTCATCGAGCAGACCAAGTACGCTCCGGCAATCGCGCGCTTTAAGATTTTTATCATCGACGAGGTGCATATGCTCTCTACGCCTGCGTTTAACGCACTGTTAAAGACACTCGAGGAGCCGCCGCCCTACGTCAAATTTATCCTGGCTACGACCGATCCGCTGAAGCTCCCGGCTACGGTGCTATCGCGCACGCAGCATTTTAGATTTCGCCAGATCTCGCGCCCGGACGTCGTCGCGCACCTTGACTTTATCCTAAACCGCGAAAACATCCCGCACGAAAAAGAGGCCCTCGAGATCCTCGCTCGTAGCGGCGCGGGCTCGCTGCGCGACACTCTCACGCTGCTAGATCAGGCCATCATCTATGCTAGGGGCGAGCTAACGCAAAGCGCCGTCGCACAGATGCTAGGGCTGCTTGATCCGCAGCGCATAGAGGAGATCTTGGCGCTTGTTATGAGCGGCGATAAACCTGCCGTAAGCGCGGCGGTAGCGCAGCTGGAGAGCTACGACGCCGAGATGGTGATAGATGAGATAACGGCAAATCTAAAAGCAAATTTCCTCGCGCAAAGCCCGAAATATTCGCTGCTTTTATACGAGAGATTTTTTAGGATCCTATCGCAGGCGCGCTCGATGCTAAGCGTCAGCAGCGACGGCGGATTCGTGCTTGGAGTGATGCTTTTTATGATGATCGAGGCGATAAATCTAAAATCTATCGACGAGATGATAGCCGTGGACGCAAGGGAAAAATTTGCGGATTCGCAGGCGCGCTCGGCCGATTTTGGCAGCTCCCGCGCGGCGTCAAATTTTGCTGGCGGACGAGGCGAAGCGGCTAAATTTACGGCTCCTGCGCAGACTGGTCAAATTTCACCCTCTGCAGACGGATCAAATTTGGCGAGCGCGAACACAGCTAAACTCGCCTCGCAAAACGGCGCGGCTTTGGAACAAAATTTGAGCACTCAGGCGCCGCAGGAGCTAGGCGGCCAAACCTGTGCCGCAAAAACTCAAAACCCCGCTTACGAGGCGTTTTTGGCCAAAATTTACGACCGCAGCTTTGATCTTGGCGAGTGTTTTAAAAACTGCATAGAGTTTTTGGAGTTTTCGGACGGCTGTATGAGCCTAGCCTCAAGCGCGGCGGGCGAGGATCAGAAGCGGCTTCGCGAGGGTTCGAAGGTGATTTTGCAGATTTTGCGCAGTCTTTTTGGCGAGAGCGCAAAGATAAAGATAACTCCCAGGCAAAGCCTAGAAATAGGGGCGCAAGATCAAAAGGGCGCGGCAAATTTGGATGACGAGCGCGGCGGTGCAGCAAAATCTGAGGCCGATGAGGCGACGTCAAACCAGGCTGGCTCCAAATTTGACTTGGACGACGCGCAAGAAAATTTAAGCCAAAACGACCAAGTGCAAGAGCCCGATCCCTCAAATTTGACGGGTAATTTATTTTCAGACGGTAGCGAGGAGGGGACAGTTACGCCCTCGGAGCAAAATTTAGACGCTAAATTTGAAAGCCTTGAGCTGGGTGAGCAAACGAAAATTTTGACTCCGCAAACGCAAGCTAATATTTTTCAAACGGCGAACGACTCAGTGCCGAGCACGCAAGCTAGTAG
>CAURMS010000019.1:0-12331 GCA_963526085.1 uncultured Campylobacter sp.
GCGCTACACGCAGTGATCTCGACTGAAATTTCGGACGAAAAAGAGCTAAAAAAGCTGCTCGAAAACTCGCCTAGAATTTCAGAGATAAACTACGTCGCAAAGGTAAGCACCGAGCAAATTTACTCTCACGAAAAGGGCGGCTGGGATCACGCGAGTAAAGCATACGCCCCGCTAAAATCAAACGGCAAAAAGATCGCCGTCATCGACTACGGCGTAAAGCGCAACATCCTAAACGAGCTTTGTGAAACCGGCCTTGAGACGCAAATTTATCCGCACGACGTGCAGGCAGAGGATCTCATCGCTAAATTTAACAAAGGCGAGATAAACGGCGTGTTTCTCTCAAACGGCCCCGGCGAGCCTAAGGCCCTAAAAAACGAGATCGCGCAGATAAAAAAGCTGATCGAAGCGCGAGTGCCGATTTTTGGTATTTGCTTAGGCCATCAGCTACTTAGTAACGCATTTGGCTTTGAGACTTACAAGCTAAAATTCGGTCAGCACGGCGCAAATCACCCTGTTTTAAATTTGCAAACCAAGGCAGTCGAGATAACGGCGCAAAATCACAACTATAACGTCCCCGAGGAGATCGCGCAGGTTGCCGAGATCACGCATAGAAATCTTTTTGACGGCACGATCGAGGGCGTGAAGTACAAGGATTATCCCGTATTTTCGGTACAGCATCACCCCGAAGCTAGCGGCGGGCCGAGCGAGAGCAAATATATCTTTAAGCAATTTTTAGAAATTTTATAGTTGCTAGTCGCGGTAAAATTTGAGCTAAATTTGCAGTTAAATTTGCGGACCAAATTTAGCCCGTACGCGGATAAAATTCGCAAATGAAATTTATCGGTCAAATTTGATGAGCGGCGCGGAGTTTGTTGGGATATTGAGCGTCGCGGCGCTTAGCTCGGTTGGCCACTGCGTGGGTATGTGCGGCGGTTTCGCTATCTTGCTCGCGCGGTTTTTGAGCGGTAAAGGTAAAATTTTTAGCGCGGCGATGATAGCGGGGTACAACCTAGCTCGAATTTGCGCTTATATGCTACTTGGCTTTATTTTCGGGTCGCTTGGCGGCGTTTTTACACTCTCTCTTGCGGCGCGAGGCTACCTGTTTTTTGCTATCGGCGTTTTTATGGCGGTTTTGGGCGTCGCGCTCATTAGGCGCGGAGCGGTGTTAAATTTGATCGAGAAAAACGCATTTTTATCCAAAATTTTAAACGAAAAAATGAAAGCAGCCATCGCGAAAAATAGCGTGCTCGGATTTTTGACGCTTGGGTTTTTAAACGGACTGCTGCCGTGCGGGGTGGTTTATTATTTTTTAGCTTTAGCCGTAGCTAGTGGCAGCGGGGCAAAGGGCGCGGCGATCGCTGCTACGTTTGGCGCGGTTAGCTTTTTTGCGATGAGTTTTTACGCGCTGGTTTTAAAGGCAGTGAGCGAAAAATTTAAAAAACACGCGCTAAATTTAAGCGGCGCGGCGATAATAATTTACGGAATTTATCTATCTTTTATAGGATTTACGGCGAGCAATGGATGACATCAAAGAAAGATTCAGGCAGTATCAGGAGGCTATCGAGACTAGCAATATCGTCTCAAAGACCGACACGAACGGCACTATCACCTTCGTAAACGACGAGTTTTGTAAGATGTCGGGCTTTATGCGCGAGGAGCTAATCGGCGCAAATCACAACATCGTGCGCCACCCCGAGGTGCCAAAGGACGTTTACGCGCGGCTTTGGGAGACGATTTTAGCCAAAAAAGTGCACAAAGGCACGATAAGAAACCGCACCAAAGACGGCCGCGACGTCTATCTAAACACGACTATCATCCCGATTTTGGATTTAAGCGGGCAGATCGAGGAGTTTCTTGCGATCAGGTACGACGTGACGGACGTGATAAATTTAAACAACGAGCTTGAAAAGACGAAAAAAGAGCTGCTAAATTTAAACGAAAGTCTCGAAAATAGGGTCGCCAAGCAGACGGCCAAGCTCGTAAATTTAAACCAAAATCTAGAAAATTTGGTAAAAGCCGAGATAAAGAAAAACGAGGAAAAGACCAAAATGCTCTTTTTGCAGTCGCGTCTAGCTTCGATGGGCGAGATGATCGCAAACATCGCTCACCAGTGGCGCCAGCCGCTAAACGAGCTTAGCATCACGCTTTTTAAACTAAAAGAAAGCGTGAAGTCAAACGAGAAATTTGAACCCGGCTACGAGCACGCAAAACGCGTGATAAAGGGTATGTCACAGACGATCGAGGATTTTAGAAACTTCTTTAGCGTCGAGCGCGAGAGGGGGCTTTTCTTGCCCTCGTCCGCGGTAGAAAACGCGCTAAAGATGGTGCAGGGAACCTACGAAAAAGAGGGCATAGACGTAAATTTAGAGCTAAAAAGCGAAGGTCAAATTTATGGATTTGAGTCGCAGCTTTGTCAGGCCGTGATTATCCTGCTTTCTAATGCCAAAGATGCGCTGGCAAATAAAAAAGACGATAAAAAAGTAACGCTAACGTTAGAAACAAAGGATAAATTTGCTATCATAAGAGTAACGGATAACGCCGGCGGTATAAAAGACGAGATAATGGACAAGATTTTTGAGCCGTATTTCACCACGAAGCACCCGAGCGCGGGTACTGGCATCGGTCTATATATGCTAAAAAGCATAGCCAAAAATCACGGCGGAAGCGCCGGCGCTAAAAACGTAAAATTTGGAGCGGAATTTGAGATAAAGCTGCCGCTAAAGGATGAAAAATGAAAAATTTTAAAGAGCTAACGCTACTGCTGGTCGAGGACGAGGATAGCATAAGGGAGTCGATGCAAGAGGTTTTCGGCGGCGTATTTCAAAAGGTCATCTCGGCCTCAAACGGCGACGAAGGTCTTAAGAAATTTAAAAAATTTAGCCCCGATATCGTGATAGCCGATATCATGATGCCTATCATGGTCGGACTTGAGATGTCAAGGCAGATAAAAGAATTCTCAAAAAACACGCCAGTAGTGATCCTAAGCGCATATAGTGAAAAGGAAAAACTGCTAAAAGCTATCGACGTTGGCATCGATAAATACGTCATCAAGCCTATCGATATGGACGAGCTTTTCGTCGTGCTGGAGCAGATCGTAAAAACTAAAATCATAGGCGCCGATATCATCGAGATTTCGGGCGGGTATTCCTTTAATCAAACTAAAAAAGTACTCGTAAAAAACGGCGTCGAGATCGCGCTAACCAAAAAAGAGCTGGCCTTTATCTCGCTTTTAGTTAAACGTATCGGCACTCTAGTTTTAACCGAGGAGATCAGAAACGTGGTGTGGTTTGGCGAAAAGGTAAACGATCCGGCCGTTAGGACATTTATCAAGCGAATACGCGATAAAGTGGGCGCCGGACTCATCAAAAACTCGCCCGGACTTGGCTATAAAATCGAGCTAAAAAAGTAAAATTTGAAAGCGGCGTAAATTTAAAACGATTAAGCGATTTTGCGCTTAAATTTTAGTAAAATAACATTTTCGTAATAAAATAAACAAAGGAGGATATCGATGCGACTAGACAGGGCGCTAAGCTACGACTACACGGTCGCCAAGTATTTTATGTTCGCGACGATACTGTTTGGGATAGTCGGCATGGGTATAGGCGTGCTGATAGCCTTTCAGATGGCATATCCTGATCTAAACTATCTCGCGGGCGAATACGGCACCTTTAGCCGCCTAAGACCGCTGCACACGGCGGGCGTGATATTTGGATTTATGCTATCTGGCGTATTTGCGACGTGGTACTATATCGGACAAAGGGTTTTAAAGGTCTCGATGAGCGAGTCGCCGTTTTTGATGACGGTGGGCAAACTGCACTTTTGGATATATATGCTAGTTATGGCAGGCGGCGTGTTTAGCCTCTTTGCTGGCGTTAGCACGTCAAAAGAGTACGCAGAGCTAGAGTGGCCTCTAGATATCGGCGTGGTCGTGCTTTGGGTACTTTGGGGCGTTAGTATATTCGGCCTTATCGGTATTCGCCGCGAGAGGACGCTTTATATCTCGGTTTGGTACTTTATCGCGACGTTTCTTGGTATCGCGATGCTTTATTTGTTTAACAACATGGCTGTGCCGACCAAGCTGGTTTCGGGATATGGCAACTGGTGGCACTCGGTCTCGATGTATGCCGGAGCCAACGACGCGCTAGTACAGTGGTGGTACGGGCATAACGCCGTGGCGTTTGTGTTTACCGTGCCGATAATCGCTCAAATTTACTATTTCCTTCCTAAAGAGAGCGGACAGCCGATATTTTCTTACAAACTTTCGATTTTCTCGTTTTGGAGCCTGATGTTCCTTTATCTTTGGGCGGGCGGACACCATCTGATCTACTCTGCGGTGCCTGATTGGATGCAGACGATGGGCTCGGTGTTTTCGGTGGTTTTGATACTGCCGTCTTGGGGTTCAGCTATAAATATGCTTCTAACGATGCGCGGCGAGTGGCAGCAGCTTAGAGAAAATCCTCTTATCAAATTTATGATTTTGGGCTCGACGTTTTATATGTTTTCGACTCTTGAGGGGCCGATTTTAGCGATCAAGTCCGTAAACGCCCTAGCGCACTTTACCGACTGGGTGCCGGGACACGTGCACGACGGTACGCTAGGCTGGGTCGGATTTATGACGATGGCGGCGCTTTATCACATGACGCCTCGCGTGTTTAAACGCGAAATTTACTCGAAATCCTTGATGGAAACTCAGTTTTGGATACAGACTATCGGCATCGTGCTTTATTTTTCATCGATGTGGATCGCGGGCATCACTCAGGGTATGATGTGGCGCGCGACCGACGAATACGGAAATTTGGCCTACTCGTTTATCGATACGGTGATAAATATCGTGCCTTACTACTGGATCAGAGCCGTGGGCGGACTACTTTATCTACTTGGATTTTTTATATTTGTTTATAATATCTACAAGAGTTTTGGCGCCAAAGCGCTCGAAAAAGAGCCGCTAAGCGCGAGTCCTGCGGGCGTAAAGGAGGTTGCTAATGTTTAGTTGGTTAGAGAAAAATCCCTTCTTTTTCGCGGTTATGGTTTTTATATTTATCGCCTATGCGGGCGTGATCGAGATACTGCCTGATTTTGCCAACAGAGCTAGGCCGCTTGAGGGTACCAAGCCGCCTACGGTTTTACAGCTTGCCGGCAAGCACGTGTATATGAAAGATAGCTGTAACGCCTGCCACACGCAGCAAATTCGCCCTTTTAAGGCAGAGACCGATAGATACGGCATGTATTCGCTTAGCGGCGAGTATGCGTTTGACCGTCCGCATCTTTGGGGATCAAAGAGAACTGGCCCCGACCTTTGGCGCGTAGGAAACTACCGCACTACCGACTGGCACGAAAATCACATGAAAGAGCCGACTTCCGTGGTGCCTGGTTCTATAATGCCTGCTTACAAGCATCACTTTAGCAATAACGCCGACATCGAAACCGCATACGGCGAAGCGGTGACGACGAAAAAGGTATTTGGCGCGCCGTACGACGTAGAGGGCATGCCAAAACTAGGCACCTACGAGCAGGCACAAGCAGCCGCCAAAGAAGAAGCCGCCGCCATAGTTGAAGAGATGAAAGACGAAGAGGTCAAAAAGGCCTTCGAGCGCGGAGAGATCCGCGAGATAGTGGCGCTCATCGCCTATCTAAATAGCTTAAAATAGGCAAATTTATGGATGCGCAAACTCTAAGAGAGCTCCAAGGATACGGAGCTTTTATCTTTCTAGCCGTGTGTGCCACTCTTCTTTACGGATACTATTTTCATCTTTATAGATCCGAAAAGAGCGGCAGGCGAGACTACGAAAGATACTCCGACCTCGCCCTAAAAGACGGTATCGACGAGGAAATTTTAGAGTCTGCGTCCATAGAGCAAAACGCTAAAAAGGAAAAATAATGCAATGGTTTAATTTAGAAGATAACGTAAATTTACTGGGGCTTATCGGAGCTATTGCCATCGTTTTAGCCACGGCTTTCGTCGTGAGTCGCTTGGTCGGGCAGATGAAGGTAGCAAAACCGGATGCCGAGCTAAGCGAGCATAGCTGGGACGGCATAGGCGAGTACAAAAATCCCGTACCGCTGGGCTGGGCGATAGTTTATGCGATATGTATCGTCTGGGCCTTGTGGTATATGATCGCCGGCTATCCGGTAAACTCCTACTCGCAAATCGGCGAATACAACGAAGAAGTCGCCGCCGCAAACTCTAAATTTGAAAAACGCTTCGCAAACGTGGACGCCAAGACGCTTCACGCCATGGGCGAAAGCCTTTTTTTGGTGCAGTGTTCCTCCTGCCACGGTATAACCGGCGATGGTATAAACGGCAAGGCCGCAGACCTTTCCAAATGGGGCAGCGAAGAGGGGATATATGATACGATAATAAACGGCTCAAAAGGCCTTGAGTACCCGATGGGCGAGATGCCTGCCGGTATGGCGGACGAGGAGGGCGCAAAGGCGATCGCGGCCTACATCGCTAAAGAAATTTCGGGCATAAAAAAGACCAAAAACGAAAATTTGGTAGCTAGCGGCAAGGAACTTTTTGCGACCTGCGCGGCGTGCCACGGCGAGGACGGCAAAGGCATGGAGGGTAACTCTCCTGATCTATCTAAATACGGCACGGCGTCATTTATCGATGACGTATTACAACGCGGTAAAAAAGGCGCTATCGGTACGATGCCTAAATTTAGCGACGGTAGACTAAACGCCTTGCAGCAAAAAGCCGTCGGCGAGTACGTCATCTCGCTTTCTAAAGGAGAATAAATGGAAAACACGAATCGAAACGTTTTCGGCCTCCACGGCGTGACGGGGCTACTCATCGCGACCGGGCTGCTGCTGGCGATCTTAGCGGCGCTCACGTACTACGCGATCAAGCTTCAGCAAGAAGTCGCACAAAAGCCCTACGCGCTAAACGCCTCCGAGCTAAAGATGAAAAGCGCGGATAACGCCAAGCAAGTGCGCGTAAAGGAGTAGCTATGCAAGCAATTTTGGAAAAATTTATCGTCGCCGGACTCATTGCGGCGGCGGTATTTACGGCGTGGGCGGTGCTAACGCCAAATCACCTTTTTGTGGGATGAAATTTGATAAGCCAAGAGGCGGAAACTCGGCCGCCTCTTTTCAAATTTTAGGCTTAAATTTAAGCGGCACGCGTTGCATTTTGTGCGAAAATACGCGACTGGACCGATGAAGCTTATAAATTTTACTCGCTCAAATTTGACTGCGCTCGCTTTTTTGCGAGGCGTTAAATTTGCAATGAATTTTCTAAATTTAAATTTGAGCGCACTTCGCCGCTTCTCTGCGCTGAAATTTTCAAATTTTATCGTCGTTTTTCTTTTTTGCTACGCGGCGACTTTGCAGGGTTCAAATTTGCCTCGCGAGATAGTCTTGGTAAATCAAAATATATTAAGCCCCGCAGTAAGCGAGAAAATCGAGGTTTTAGGCCAGGAGTTAGCGAGCAAAAGCGGCGTATTTGCAGGGGTTGCGGTTTATGAGAGCCTAGGGGGCAAAACGCTAAAAGAAGCGGCCGCGCAGCTAAATTTGACCCCGCCTTACGCGCTTTTGATGCTTGCTAAAACGGAGCATAAGGTGGAAATTTTCGCCGACCCCGAGACGCTAAAGCTTTTTGATAAAGAGAAAATTTTAAGCCCGTATCCAAGCTCGGGCTCTATTTTGCCGATACTAGCGTCCAAAAACGGCAAAGATATCTTTAACGCCGCCGTTTTAAACGGCTACGCGGATCTTGCCGAACGGATCGCCACGAGTAAAGGCGTGAGCTTGCAAAACGCTATCGGCAGCCAAAACCGCCTGACGCTTGATGCGTTTAGGATTTTTATCTACGGCTCTATCGCTCTGGTTATTTGCGCCGCCGCGATTAGAAAATTTAGGAGGAAAAATGGCTAAAAACTACTGGCCTCACGCTATCGTCGGCTCGCTTATTTTGATAGTCGCCTCCTGCGTAGCGACCATCATTCTGGCCGTCAAAAACCCCGTGGAGATGGACGGTTTTTACTTCGAGCGCTACCAAAACGTCGATGAAAATATAAACGAGATCGAGGCTAGTCAGCGCAGATTTGACGCCAAGTACGCTCTAAAATTTGAGCCCGAATTTGACGGATTAAACGGATATTTTAGTATCGCCGTTACGCCTAAAAACGGCTCGGTAGCGCCAAATTTCACGTACAAGATTTTACTAACCAGACCCGCGACGAACGAGCAAAATCAAAATTTAAACGCTAAATTCGACGGGCAAATTTTAAAAACACAGCCCGTAACGCTCCCCAAAAAAGGCAGATGGCAAATTTTGCTAAAAATCTCCGACGCAAACGACACCGGCTTTTATAAATTTAACTTCGAGGCGCGCTAGTTTTCTTTGATTTTCAGCCGCTCTGGGCTATCATTTCGCCAAAAAACAAAGAGCCTTTATGCAAAATTTAGACAAACTTTACATCTTTACCAACTCGCGAAAGATCCGCGAATTTAACGCGAAATTTCAAAACGAACTCGTGCCAAAAGCCATGACGATAGCGCAGTTTGAGCAAAAAGCCGTGCTGGTGCCGGGGCGCTTTGAGGTGGACGAGGCGTACGCGCTGGTGCTAATGCAGCGAGCCTGCGCGAGCGTGAGGGAGGCCTCCGAGCGGCTGCGTATCCCGTCCGAGTTTTTCGCGTTTTTGAAAAACAACGACTATCTTTTTAGCTTTTTTAAGGAGCTAGCCATCAGCAAAAAGAGCGTGGCGGATCTAAAATTTAGCGACATTTACGCCGATTACGAGGAGCATTTGGGCATCCTCGAGGCTGTGCTCGCGCGCTATAAAGAGCTGCTCGCGGCCGAAAATCTATACGACGGTATCGCGCTGCCTGAGATTTACGAACTAAACGGCGGATTCGTCAGGGAATTTCGCGAGATAAATCTTGAAGTAGACGGCTTTTTGAGCGAATTTGAGTGGGAGCTGTTTGGCGAGATCGCAAAGCTAACAACGCTAAAAATCATCTTTCAAACTAGCAAATTTAACAAAAAACTTATCTCAAAACTAGCCGAAATTTCTGGCGTAGAGGCGAGTGAATTTGGCCTTTATGGTGAATTTGAGCTAAATTTGAGCACGCGCGAGCTAAAAAAAACGGGCTCCGTGCGCAAAAATCCGCTCGTTTTAAAAAGGAGCTTTGGCGCTAGGAGCTTGCAGGCGGCGTATGCGATGGCAAAGGCTAGCGAGTTCGTCGCCGAGGGCATCAAGCCCGAAAACATCGCCGTTATCTTGCCCGACGAAAGTTTTGCCGAGATCTTGCGCCTGCACGACCGCGGCAAGATGTTTAACTTTGCGATGGGCGAGAGCTTCACGCACACGCGGTTTTTTCAAATTTTAAAGTGCATAGTAACCGCGATAAACGACAAAATCCGCGTAAATTTGAGCGAGGATAACTACGCGAGTTTTAACGAATTTGAGTTTAATCTGCGCGAATTTGGCGCTGGCTCCGAGCTGTTTGCTAAATTTAAAAACGGCTTTGAGGCACCTTGCTTGTTTGAGGATTTTAGGGCGCTTATGGAGGAGGTTTTGGCGCTTGAGAGCGACCCAGCCGCCGCGCAAAAAGCGCGAGAGGAGCTATTTTACGCACAGAGTTTGGCGCGGTACTTTAGCTTTACGCTGCGTCAAATTTGCGAGATATTTTTGATAAAGCTAGCCAGGCTGAGACTCGATCATGTAGGCGGCGGCAAGATCGGCGTGATGGGCGTTTTGGAGAGTCGCGGTCTAAAATTTGAGGGCGTCATAGTGCTTGATTTTAACGACGATTTAGTGCCAAAACGCAGCGTAAACGAGATGTTTTTGAGCTCGCGCGTGCGCCAAAAAGCGGGCCTCATCGGCTACGTGGACCGCGAAAATTTGCAGAGATTTTACTACAAGAGCCTAATCAGCGGCGCGAAAAAAGCGGCGATATGCTACGCGGCAAACGAGGAGAAAATCGCGTCGAGATTTCTTGGCGAATTTAACGCAGTGGAGGACGCGAGATACGGCGACGAGAGCTATGCGGCGCTGTTTAACGGCGAATTTGACGCGGAGGCTGATTTTACGGACGAGCAAAATTTTGAGGGCGAGATAAGCCTGCGCCTTGACGAAAAGAACGAGGCTAAACCCAAACAAGCAAAAACCGCCAAAGAGCGGAGTTTGTTTGAATTTGACGAATCGGACGGCGAGCTAAATTTGGCCGATAAATTTGAGGAAAAAGCGGCGCAAAACAAAACGCCGAGCCAAAATCGTCAAGCCGTAAATTTGATAAATTTCACGCGAAAAACGCCCGCAAAGCCTAAAATTTTCGAGCAGGACATCATCGTCAAGCACGATTTTTTCGCTACCCCGCTCTCTTTTAGCAGACTAAACACATATCTGCAGTGCCCGCGGCGGTATTATTACAGATATATCCTGGGCGTTCAGCCGCCCGTGATGCCGCAAACGGCGTCTGCGGCGGACTTCGGTAACTCGCTACACAGGGCGCTTTTTGAGTATTACTCTAAATTTGAGAGATTTGATCTCGCTAAATTTGAAACGGTGCTAAGAGAGCTAAACACTCCGCCGCTAGAGCGCGAGATAACGATGATAAAGATGCAGAATTTTAAGACCGTAGAGGACGCCAGATATGAGGCTGGATGGCGCGTGCAGGGGCTTGAAAAAGAGCTTGATAGCGTCTTTGCAGGCGTGCGCATAACCGGCAAAATCGACCGCATAGATGGGTGCGGCGGCGAGCTAGCGGTGATTGACTATAAAAGCGGAAATTTCGACGCCAAATCGCTGCAACTGCCCTTTTACGAGGCGCTCGTGGGCAGGCCTTGCGATGGGTATTTCTATGACCTCAAAGATAATATGAATTTGGTAGCGAGCGAGGCTAGCACGGAGGCGCTGGGCGAGGCGATCGAGCAGCTAAAATCCATCAACAATACGCTGATAAATTTCGGGGAGGCAAAGGGCGCGATGAGCGAATACGAAGACTATAAAATTTTAGTGAAAGGCGAGCTATGAAGCCGTTTTTGGCCCTCGAGGCGAGTGCGGGCAGTGGCAAGACCTTTGCGCTTAGCGTGCGTTTTATCGCGATTTTGCTCTCAGGCGCCGACGCGCGCGAGATCACGGCGCTAACCTTTACCAAAAAGGCCGCCAATGAGATGAAAGAGCGCATCGTGCAGACCTTTTTGCGGCTCGAAGAAAAGGGCGCGGAGCTAGCCGAGCTGGAGCAAATTTTAGGTGCCGGCAGGGATGAAATTTTAGCCATGCGCGACGCTAGGGCGACTCATTTTTTAGAAAGCGATCTAAAAATCGGCACGTTTGACTCGTTTTTCGTCGGCATTTTACGTAGTTTTTGCCTAAATTTAGGGCTGAGCGCTGATTTTGAAGTGAGCGAAAATTTAAACGAGCTACAGCGAGGCGAATTTGTCGCGAGGGTGAGTAAGGATATGCGGCTGCTAAAAGCGCTTACAAATTTGATAGCGACGGCCGAGCGCAGTCAGGGTAGTTTTTTTGAGAGTTTGGAGATGTTTTACGAAAATTTCGGCGAGCTAAAAAGCAGCGAAAATGCGACCTTTCCAAACGAAAGCGGCGTAGAAGAAGCTCTAAAAAACATGCGCGAGTACGTCTTAGCTAGAGGCGGCGGCAAAGACGCGCAAAGTGCCGTAAAAGATGGGACTCCTGGCGAAATTTTAGCTCGCTCATTTATGTCGCGCGCGAGCCTTGATTATCGCACGTTTTCTAAAATTTATACACCGGAGCTCGACGAGATGTTTTTTACGCTAAAAGCGCGGTTAAAGCGGTATTTTGACGCGCTTGAAGAGTATAAGATCGCCGAGCTGGCTAGATTTTTAAAAATCTATAAAGAGTGCAAAATCTCGCTAAACAAAAGGCTAAATTCTCTCGCATTTAGCGATGTGACGCGCCTGGTTTACGAGCTTTTGCGAGGTGGTGAGACGGACGCGCAGATGCTTTATTTTAGACTCGATGGGCGCATAAATCACCTACTCATCGACGAATTTCAAGATACCAACGTCGCGCAGTACGAGATCATGCGTCCGCTCATCGAAGAGATCGTCGCAGGATACGGGCAAAACGGGCTTGGCAGCTTTTTTTACGTCGGCGACGTAAAGCAGAGCATTTACCGCTTTCGCGGCGGCAAAAAGGAGCTTTTCGGTAAGCTGATGCGAGATTTTCCGCAGATCAAGACGCAAAATTTGGAGGTAAATTACCGTAGTAAAAAGGCGCTGGTTAGATTTACGAACGCCGTATTTGCAGGCAAGATCGAAAATTTTAAACCGCAAAGAACGCCGCAAAAAGAGGGCGAGCGGGTAAATTTGGTAGGGCAGATGCCGTATTTTGAGGCACAGGAG
>CAURMS010000020.1:0-12217 GCA_963526085.1 uncultured Campylobacter sp.
TAGCTTTTCAAACGCGATCGCAAGCTATAAAAAAGACTACGAGATCGATAAGCCAAACTTCGATCTAGACGATACGCAGACTATCTGCGAGTGGATACTAAAAAACGCAAAGGTGTTAAAATGAACGAAATTTTCGAAACGATTAAAAAGATCGCCGTAAAAATCAGCGAAGAGATAAAGTACGCAGATCTAGGTTACACCGATCACGCTAACGCCACGGGCGACACGCAGCTAAAGCTAGACGTGAGAAGCGACGAGATCATAACGGCCGAGTTTGCAAATTTAGCCTGCGTAAAAGCGCTCGTTAGCGAAGAAAAAGAGGATATGCTAGCCCTAAACGAAAGTGCGAAATTTATCGTCGCATACGATCCGCTAGACGGCTCTAGCCTGGTGGATGTAAATTTTTCCATCGGCTCGATTTTTGGCATTTACGAAAATGAGCTAACGCCGCAAAATCTAAAAGCCGCCGCCTACGTCGTTTACGGCCCGCGCCTAGAGCTCGTGCTTTGCGAGGAGGGGACGGCTCCCGCGCTCTACCGCCTGGGCAGGGACGGCGAGTTTAAATTTATCAAAAATCTAGCGCTCGCGCAAAAAGGCAGGCTAAACGCTACGGGTGCGACGCAAAAGGGATGGAGCGAAACTCACGCTAAATTTATCCGCGAGCTGTTTTTGCAGGGATACCGTCTCAGATACTCGGGCGCCATGGTGAGTGACCTGCATCAAATTTTACTAAAAGGCGGCGGGCTATTTAGCTATCCTGCCACGAGCGACGCGCCAAATGGCAAGCTAAGAGCGCTATTTGAGGTGCTGCCGTTCGCATTTATATACGAGCGCGCGGGCGGTGCGACTAGCGACGGATACTCGGCGACGCTTTTTGATATGAAAGTGGAAAAAATCCACCAAACCACGCCTTGCTTTTTTGGCTCCAAAGACGAGATAAATTTACTGCATAAATTTTACGGAAGCGCGAAATGAGCGAGCACGCAGCGGACGTAACTCAAAAAGACGAATTTGAGCTGGAGCTTGATCGCCAAAGAGAAATTTTACAAGCCTGTCAGCGCGAAAAAGGGTTAAATTCGTGCTTTGCTTGCGAGGCGATGTTTGAGTGCAAAACCCGCAAAAACTACGTGGACGCCGTATATAGCTCGATGTCTAAAGGCGACGGCGGCGGATTTGATTTTTAAATTTAAAAAGGAAAGATATGAACACGACTTATATTACGACCCCGATTTATTACGTAAACGACGTGCCGCACATCGGACACGCCTACACGACCGTGATCGCGGACACGATGGCGAGATTTGCGAGGCTAAAGGGTGATGATACGTACTTTATGACCGGCACCGACGAGCACGGGCAAAAGATCGAACAAGCAGCCGCAAAAAAGGGCTACACGCCGCAAGCCTATGCCGTCGAGATAAGCGAGATATTTTGGGAGTTGTGGGATAAATTTGAGATAAGCTACGATCATTTTATCCGCACGACCGACGACTATCACAAGCTCACCGCGCAAAATGCATTTGAGAAAATGTATCAAAAAGGCGACATCTACAAGGGCGAGTACGAGGGGTACTACTGCGTTAGCTGCGAGAGCTTTTTTACGCAGACGCAGCTTTTAGAAGACGAGAGGTGTCCGGACTGCGGCAGGCCGACAAATTTGGTCAAAGAGGAGAGCTATTTTTTCAAACTATCAAAATACCAAGACGCGCTGCTAAAATGGTACGAGGAGAACGAGGACTGCATCGTGCCGCGCGGCAAGAAAAACGAGGTCGTGAGCTTCGTAAAAGGCGGCCTGCGCGATCTCTCGATAACTCGCACGAGCTTTGAGTGGGGTATCAAGCTGCCTGCGAGCCTAAACGAGCCAAGACACGTGATGTACGTTTGGCTGGACGCGCTCATCAACTACCTTAGCACGCTTGGCTACACGCGCGGCGATGATAAGATGAACTACTGGAAGGGCGCGATGCACATCGTGGGCAAGGATATTTTGCGCTTTCACGCGGTGTACTGGCCGGCGTTTTTGATGAGTCTTGATCTGCCGCTGCCTCGCTGTATAGCCGCTCACGGCTGGTGGACAAGAGACGGCGAAAAGATGAGCAAAAGTAAAGGCAACGTCATCAATCCAAGCGAAGTCGCAGACGCGTACGGGCTAGAAAATTTCCGCTACTTTATGCTACGCGAAGTGCCGTTTGGGCAGGACGGAGACTTTTCGCAAAAGGCGATGATCGAGCGCATAAACTCCGAGCTTAGCAATGATCTTGGCAATCTTTTAAGCCGCATAGTCGGCATGAGCGAAAAATACTCGGACTTTGAGATAAAGGGCGAAAATTTACGCAAATTTTACGGCGAGGTTTTAGATAGCGGCAACGAATACCTGCAAAACGCTATCAAAAATTTAGAGGGTTTCGCCACTAACCGCTACCTTGAGGAGCTCTTTAAGGCGCTAACGCTCGCAAACGCGAGCATAGCTAAATTTGAGCCGTGGAACCTAATGAAAAATGGCAAAAAAGACGAAGCAAACGCGCTCGTGTCTCTGTGCGCGAACCTGCTAGCTCGCGTGGCCGTCCTGCTAAGCCCCGCGATGCCAAAAACCTGCGAAAAGATCGCGCAGACGCTAGGCTTTGAGATCTCGACGGCTACTTATGAAAAAATCATCCTAAACAACGAAATTTTGGACTTTAAAGCGCAAAAAACGCAGCCGCTTTTCCCAAAAATCGAAAAAGAGCTAATGGCGACTGCGGTACCGAGCGTGAGCGAACCGGCCAAAACCGCCCCTGCGCCGCAAGATAAATCGGACTCTAAGATAAAAATCGACGACTTTAAAAAATGCGTCATAAAAGTAGGCACGGTGCTTGAGTGCTCAAATATCGAAGGCAGCGAGAAGCTACTCAAATTTAAGATCGATCTTGGCGAAGAACAGCCGCGTCAAATTTTATCGGGCATAGCCAAATTTTACGCTCCGGCGGATCTCGTCGGCAAGCAAGTCTGCGTGCTGGTAAACCTAAAACCGGCTAAAATTTTCGGCCACATATCAGAGGGCATGATCCTTAGCGCCGAGGACGGGTCGCTGTGTCTCATCGCGCCGATGGCTGCGGTTAAAAACGGCTCGGAAATAGGCTAAAACCGCGTGAATATCGAAAACCTAAGGCGCCTCATCAACGGCGAAGCGCTAAATAAACCAAGCGTCAGCGCCGTGGAGGGCTTTGCGTTTGAGAGTAAAAACGTGCGTCAGGGCTACGCCTACATCGGGCTTGGCGCAGGCGCGGACGAGATAGCCGCGGCGGTCGCAAACGGCGCCTATGCCGTGCTCGTCGAGCAAAGATGCGAGGTCATCGATCCCGAGGTTGCTTTTATCAAGGTCGATAGCCTGAGCGCCGCGCTGATGCGGTTGATGCGCTTTGAGGCTAGCTATAAAAATCTCAAATTTTGCTCCGTTAATCCCGTGCAAAAGGCCTTGCTCGCGCGTATGAGCCTAGGCAAAAACGCCGGCGGCAACGCAGCTAGCTTGCTGCCTGAGGATGCGATGCGGCTTTTTATAAAGATAATGAAAGCGGGCGCCGGCGATCTGTTTTTCACGGACGATCTAAAAATTTTATCCAAGATCGCGCCGCTATACGACACCGTTTTTAGCGACGTAGACGCGGTTTGTGCGCAGGGCGGTTCGCTATTTGCCTCTAGCGTCGTTTGCGAGGGCGTTTACTATCCAAATTTAAATTTTCCAAAAGTTTTCACGCACTATCTGTGCGGGCTCTTAAAGTATCTGATCCGCGCGGGCTTTTCTTTTAAGCTTGGCGATACGCGAAATTTGGGGCATTTTGAGCCCGTTTTCATAAATAAAAATTTTCGCGTCGTGCCTTTTGGCGCGAGCTCTCAGGCTTTTATCGCAGAGAGCGACGATGAGCTTTTTGATATGGAGGCGGCGTTTCTGACGCGAAATTTTAGCGGCGGCATCGAGATCTGCGTGCCGGAGGACTTTGCGGGAAGCGCAGCGGTTACGATGAGATTTAAGGATTTTGCCGAGCTAAAAAATCTTTCAAATTTTCACTATGCGCTCGTTAAATGCCAAAAAGAGGAGCTCGAGGCGATGTTAAATTTGAACTCGCCCGAGCCCGATTTGTTTGGCGAAATTTTATAAAAAGCTCAAATTTGGCGCCGAGCTTGACGGCTTTATCTACTGCAAATTTGACTCAATCCTTAAAATCATCCGTTTTATAGCTCAAATTTGCCGCTAAATTTGACGGATAAAAATACTTAATCCAAATTCCTACAAAGCGTGCCGTGGGCTTTGGCGTATGTGGTTAGTGTAACGACGCAAACGCGAGCGCATTTGCAATAAAATGTTTTATTTTTGGCTGATTGTGAAGTGGTTGCCTGCCGTGCATAATCCATAAACCAGCCGCCGCGATCAAATTTGACGAACAAAAACAGCGGTAGAGCGGTTGCCGCGTTTTGGCGGATAAATTTGATTTTGGGCTAAATTTGCACGCAGAGCCGCGCGAGGCAAATTTTACTTCAAATTTACGTATTTTATCCTATCTTTTTCGCCCGCAAGCTCAAATCCTCGCAGTCTCAAGCGGCAGCTATCGCATTCGCCGCAAGCCTCATCCTCGCGCTCGTAGCAGCTCCAGGTTAGCTCTAGCGGTGAGCCCGCCTCGAGCGACTTTCGCACGATGTCAGCCTTGCTTAAATTTACCAGCGGCGTGACGATTTGCAGGCTAAAGTCCTTTGAGGTGCCGGCGTTTACGGCGCTTTCTATCTTGGCGATAAAGTTCGCCGTGCAGTCGGGGTAGCCCGAGCCGTCCTCCTCGACGATGCCGATATATAGCGCCTGCGCGCCTTCTTTTTCGGCTAGCGCGGCGGCGACGCTGATAAAGATGCCGTTGCGAAACGGCACGTAGGTGCTAGGAGTGTCGGGCTTGGCGCCGTCTTTGCGGATGGCTAGGCTCTCGTCCGTTAGCGCGTTGCCGCCGATGCTTGCTATAAAACTAGCGTTTAAATTTACCTTTTTTAGCGCACCTATACGCTCGCAGATCTGCTCAAAGGCTATCTTTTCGCGCTTCATCGTGCGCTGTCCATAGTCAAAATGCAGCGCGATGATCTCATAGCCTGCGCGCTTGGCGAGGACGGCGCACAGCGTGCTGTCCATGCCGCCGCTCATTATGCAAACCGCTTTTTTCACTCTTTCTCCTTTTTTCAGCTTGTCTTTTGAGTGCTTTTTGCGGATTTCGTTAAAATTTGACTCGATAGGCTACATGCCTTATCTTCGTCAAATTTTAACTTCAAAACCCCAAAAATCATCTCAAAATACTTCGCTTTGGTTTTCCTATTCAAACTTGAAGTCAAATTTAAGAATTTCAGCTTTAAATTTTACTCACCGAGACCCGCACCTCGAAAATGTTAAATTTTGTCTCTAAAAAATTTTAAAATTTTACGACCGAAAAGCTTTCGCCTCCAAATTTCGTGCTAAGCGTTAGCGAAGCCGAAATTTGGTAGGTAACCGCTTTGAGCGAGTGAAATTTTAAAAATTTGAGCATTAGAGTTTTTAAAATTTTATACAAAGCGAGTCAAATTTGACGCCGATGTCGTTTGTTACAAATTTGGCTTTATTAAATTCGACCGAAATTTTAGCTAAAATCATACTCAAATTTAACTAAAGGAAAGCCAAAAATGATACTTTGCGAGGACGATTATCCGAGGATTTTGGATCAAATTTGCGACTATTTGACCGCGGGCGAAGTGGAGCTTAGCTTTGTGGACGCCGAGGAGATGAAGGAGATAAACGTCCGCCAGCGCGGCATCTACGAGACTACGGACGTGCTGAGCTTTCCGCTTGAGATGCAGCTGCACGCGCCGCTTGGCTGTATCGTGATAAACACTGAGCTGGTCGCTGCTAAAGCCGCCGAGCTAGGGCATAGCGAGGATGACGAGACGGCACTGCTTTTCACGCACGGGCTGCTTCACGTGCTGGGCTACGATCACGAAAATGACGAGGGCGAGATGAGGGCCAAAGAGTGCGAAGTGATCGATAAATTTAGCTTGCCAAAAAGCCTCATCGTGCGAACGCAGGATGCTGGCGAAGAATAATTAAATTTCGCTAGCTTCGTAAAGGTGTGGGTTATGCCAAGTGTAAAGTAGCTATCGGCGGTAAAATTTAAAATATACCGCTAAATTTAGCCCGCAAATAGTACATTGTTTAAAATTTACAAACCAAAACGCAAACGCGGCGCGAGTCAAATTTGCCCCGAGCAAGCGATCAAATTTCCCCGTCCGCCTATGCCGAACTTGTCGCGTAAAAAGACGTTTCTGACACACGCTTCGCCGCCGCGCTCAAATTTCCTTAAATTTGCCGCGCAGTGGTTAGATATTTAATAATTTTGGCTAAATTTACGAAATGTTTTATGTTCTATCATCTTTGATCATCATTTTTATGAATTACGTTTCTTATCGCGGGCTTTTCGCAGATGCCGCGCTCAGGCCGCTTGCCGCGCATAAAAGGGCGCTTGGGCTGTTTTTCCTGACGCTTGCCATGGGCGGCGTCGCGCTGGCTTTTTCGCTGCGGTTTAACTTTTTGGGACCTAGCCTTCGCATTGCCTGTTCGCTGATGCTGGCGCTGACGTTTATTATCTTTTCGTTCGTGCTTTTTACGAACATCGTCGCGCTCGCGGTTCGCCCCGTAACCAAGCGCGCGTTTAGCGAGAGCAGGCGTAAATTTTTGCGCCTTTATCTTGACGTTACGATACTTATTTTGGCGTTTAGCTACTTTTTTAAAGGCATCTTTAACGCCGTAAAATTGCCCGAAGTAAAAGCACAAGATATCGAGCTAAAGGGGCTAAAGGGCGAGCTAAAGATCGCGGTTTTAACTGATATCCATCTAGGCGATTTTTTAGGAGCGGACTTTGCGCGGGCGGTAACCGGACGCATAAACGAGCTTCGTGCCGATGCGGTCGCGATCGTGGGCGATATCGCGGATCTGCCGCTGCACCGTTTGGCTGAGTTTATCGCGCCATTTAACGAGCTAAAGAGCAGATACGGCACCTTTTACGTGCCAGGCAATCACGAGTACTATAACGGCATCGACGGCACGCTAAAAGCGATCCGAGAGACGACGAATTTTAAAATTTTAGGCAACGAAAACGCGCGCGTGGGCGGAGTAAATTTAGCCGGCGTTTACGATCTCATCGGTTTTAGATTTAAGGCGTACGAGCCAGATCTAGTCGCCGCTCTAGGCGGTTGCGACGTAAATTTGCCTACCGTTTTGCTCGCGCATCAGCCTAAGTTTTTAAAATACATGGACGAAAGCGCGCCCGTGGATCTGGTGGTGAGCGGACATACGCACGGCGGGCAGATTTTTCCGTTTTCGCTGCTAGTAAAGCTCGATCAAAAATACGTCGCCGGGCTATATAGCGCGAACAAAAAAACGCAAATTTACGTTAGCCGAGGCGCTGGATTTTGGGGGCCGCCGGTGCGCGTGATGGCGCCTAGCGAGATTTCGTTATTAAGACTAAAAGGAGAGGTATGAGGGGACTTATTTCTAGGATATTCGGGTTTGTGGCGGCGGTTAAATTTCCGAGGTTTTTGCAAACTTTTATCAATGAAAAATACGTAAGTGGCTTTAAAATCGACATGAGCGAGTTTAAAGAGCCTAGAGAGTACGAGAGTCTCACGGCGCTTTTTACCCGCGAGCTACAGCGTCCGCGAAATTTCGACGTTTCGCCGCAGGCTTTCATCAGCCCTAGCGACGGTACGTGCCTAGAGCGCGGGGTGAGCAGGGAGCTAAAAGCAATCAGCGTCAAGGGGCATGAGTACGGCATCGCGGAACTTCTCGGAGATAGTATGGACCGCAGCGAGCGAGACGCCGAGCTAGAGTACGTAAATATTTATCTCAGCCCGCGCGACTATCACCGCTATCACGCACCTTGCGATATGAGGATATTATCCGCGCTCTATGTGCCTGGCGAGCTATATAGCGTGGCCGTTAGCGCGCTGCTAAAGGTGCCAAATCTTTACGCTAAAAACGAGCGCGTGGTGCTAAAATGCGAGCTTGCAAGCGGTAAAAAGATGTGGTTGGTCTTTGTCGGCGCGCTAAATGTGGGCAAGATGAAATTTGACTTTGACGCTCGCATACAGACTAACGCCTGCGCCGGCAACGTCGCGCTCTACGAATACGAAAATTTAAGCGCGAAAAAGGGCGAGCAGCTGGGGATGTTTGAGCTGGGCTCTACGATCCTCATTCTTAGCGAGCAGGGCGCGGTCAAATTTGATCTCACAGCCGAGCAAAAGCTAAAATACGGCGACAAAATAGGAACTATCAACTAAGGAGGCGTGATGGGAACGCAACTAGTCGAACAAAACGAGCTAAAAGGAACGCTAGAACTAAAAGAGCGCATCGAAAACAACACCGTCGTCGAACTCTGGGAAAACAGCGAGGACTACGAGCGCCTAGCCAACGCGACGCGCAAGACTATGCGCTACATCAACGACGAGCAGATAAAGAGCTTTGCCGATGCGCTAAATCAAACGAACGAAAAGATCTTAAATTTGACCTTTGAGGGCGTGAAAAAGCATCACGAAAAGAAATTCGAGCAGATCAGAAAAAAGCAAAAACTCTACGTCGCTTCAGCCTTTGCCGTTGGCGTTTTGGTCGGTGCTTTAGCTGTTTGGATAGCGTTTAGGATCTTTGCGGCCTAGATTTGTTTTGCGTTCGGCCGTTTGCTGTGCTTGCGTGCTGGGGGTTTATTTTGCTCGGTTTTTGCCTAGGCAAATTTGACTTGTTAATCGCGCGACTGCTTGCGCCTTGGACGTGAGGGCTTAAATTTGACGCTTTGATTTTCGAATAAAATTTGTGTGTAGTTGGGGGCTTGGAGTTAAATTTGATTTCGAGCAGCGGTTGTAAATTTGATCTTTTTTGCTGCGACGACCACCAAGCTTGCCTCGACTTTTTTGTACGGCGGGTTGAACCGCTTTTTTATTTATAAAATGCGTTATAAGTTTATAAAATTTGCATCTCAAATTTAGCCGCCGACTTACGTATCTGCGCAAAAAGTTAAATTTTGATTTTTCTTGTAGCGTGACGGATGATTTGCTGCGTGTTTTTGTTTTGCGAGCTTTGCCAGCGCATGAGAAGCTCTTTTGCGGCGGCAAAATTTACCTTTAGATAGTCCGTGGCGTTGTTTGCGACCGAGCGCTGCACGAAGTGCACATCGTCCTCTTTTAGTATCTCCAGCACCGCAAAAACCGGGCTCGGATCGTTGATAAAAATCTCCAGCTTGCTAGCCCACGGTAGCTTTGGTCGCAGGCCCTCCGACGCCAGCCTACGTAGGTGAAAATTTGACGAGTGCGCCCACTGCGTCATGGATTTTAGCGAGCTTTGCGGGTATTTTTTGATAAAGGCGCGCACCGCATACTCGCCAGTGCCGCGCTTCGTGATTTCCCTGGTCGCGCTCATAGAGGTTTTAAAGTCGTCTAGGCCGTAAATTTCGACGTATTTAGCAAGCGGCAAAGTCCAGTAAAAATGCTTAAACATGCCCGTTTCGTTCGGGTTTTCTTCGCCTAAAATCGCGACCAAAATCTCCGCCGCGCGTCTAAAATCCGGCGGCAAAAGTTCATTCAGCGCATTTGCGTGCGCCAATATTCTTTGCGAATAGCCTAGTTTTGGCGCGCTCTCCGCGATTTGCCCGCAGTAACTCTGCGCGTCAAATTTAGGGTAAACAGCCTTTATCTTTTGCGATAAAATTTGCGCCAAATTTTCTCCAAAATATACCGCCAGTCCGCCGTTTTCCATCTTTTTCCTTTGAGTAGGTTTATCTAGTCTTTAAGCAGGCATGAATCGTAAATTTGTCGCCTAAAACCAGGCGGCGTTAAATTTGCAGCCGTTACGCTCGCCAAATTTGCCGCAGTTTTTTTGGGTCAAATTTAAATATCGACCCAAAAAGAGGGCGATAAATTTAGCAAAAACTAAAAATAACGCCCGAAATTAAAATTATTTACACTCGACTTGCGGCAGTTGTGCTAAAAATATCGGCATTTTTTGCTTGATTAGCGTGTGAAATTTGCTTCTATCCGCGATATTTAGAAACTTTAGCGCGTAGTGCGTGACTCTAAGCCCGCAGCTAAGGCTCTTGACGTGGATTAGATTGATCTCGTGGTTGTCAAAATCAGGGTTGCCTGCGATCGGATAGTAGATCGTGTAAGCTTGATACTCTTTATCGTTTATAGACTTGAAATCATACTCCGCTTTGCCAAACTGCCCGCTTTTTAGCGCGGTCATAAAGGTCCTTTGGTATTCGTTGATGTCGGCATTTTCATCGACGGTGACGCTTACTAGTTTGCTCCATTTAAAGCCCACTTTTTCATTCGGTAGATAATACTCGGCCGTTCTTGCGTTTTTTTGCTTTAAGACGAATTTATCGCCGTCTATGGCTACCTCGTTTGGTAGATTTACGCTATCTAGCGCGCTTTTTGGTAGCTCTATCTGCACGGTTTTAGGCTGGGTGCAGCCGCCCAAAAACAGACAAACGGCCGCAACGGCGGTAAGCGAAACTCTTTTAAAACTCATGTTTTTCTCCTTTATTAGTTGATTTTTTAAACTCCATGCACTTTTTAGCTAGCCCCGCCTTGCACTCTTTTTTGTGCAGTTTTTGCGCCTTTTGGCGTAGCGTGGAGGCTTGTTTTTTATCGCTGCTTTCAAGGCGGCGTGCTAGATTTAGGCACCCGCGCGCATCTCCGGCTTCGCAAGCCTCGCTAAAAAGGCTCGCAGCTTCGTTTTCGTCCGCTTTTACTGCTTCGCCTATGCCTTTTTCGTAGATCGCGCCTAGGTTCGTGCAGGCCGGTTTTAGCCCGTTGTAGCAGGCGATCCCTTAAAAGTTAAAGGCTTTTGGGATATCTTGCGGCACGTCTGATCCATCAAAATACGCGTTTGCTAGGCTCTCGCAGGCATCTAGTCGCCAAAGTAGGCAGCCTTTCTCAAAAAGCTCGAGTGCACGCGGGATGTCCTTTTTTACGCTGCGTCCATGAAATAACATATCGCCAAGCTCGGCGCAAGAAGCGCCAAAGCCGCCTTCGCAGGCCTTCTCGTGAAATTTGACCGCCTGCTCGCTATCTTGCCGTACTCCGCCTAGTCCTTTTGCGTAGAGCTCTCCTAGCGCTGCACAACCGTTTGCTACGCCCCTGCCGCACGACTCTTTGCCCAGTTCGTAGGCTGTCTCAAACTGCCCGCTTTGATACTGCGCCCAGCCGCCCTATAGCTCGTCCAGACGCTCGCTGCCGCTACATTTGTAGGCATTTGCGGCGCAGGCCTTGTCGTAGTAGGATCTAGCGGCCTTGATATCCTGCGCAAAACCCGCCTCGCCGTCCTCGTAAAACCTACCCAAAGCCTCGCACGCTTCGTAAATTTTACCCTCGCAGGCAAGCGAGTAAAATTTGAGCGCGTTTCTCGAGTTTTTAGCGGTTTCGTCGTTTTTGCCCATTGCGCCGTCCGCGTACATGCCGCCTAGGTAGTAGCAAACTACCGCGTATCCGCGCTCACAGGCCTTTACGTAGAGGTCTAGCGCCTTGCTTTCATCTGCTGTGGCACCGACGCCCGTTTCGTAAATTTGAGCTAGATTATAGCAGCTTAAACCAAATCCTTTTTCGCAGGCTCGATCAAAAATCGCGGCGGCTTTGGCGTGTTTGCCGCTGTTTTGATAGAGCGATGCTAGGCTATCGCAGCCTGATAGCTCGCCCGCGTCGCAGGCTTTTTCGTAAAATTTGCTAGCCTTTGCGTCATCTTGTTCTACGCCTTTGCCGTTTTTGTATAAAAACCCAAGCCTTACGCATCCGCGTGCTTCTCCTGCTTCGCACGCTTTTTGCCAAATTTGAGCCGCCCTTTGCTCATCGCCCGCGTCATAGGCTGTTTGACCTTCGTCCGTCAAATTTGCGAGAGCTAAATTTAGCGCAAAAAGTAGTAGCAAGAGCTGTTTTATCATTGCGCTCCTTTGTTAAATTTTACTAGTTTTGTTTTTCAAATTTGACCTGTTTTGCCTCTTTGTAGAGCTTGCATACAACTTTATCGATAGGTTATAGCATCTGGGCGCGCTGCCTAAGCGGTGCGACGATGTGCTAAAACTACGCAATCTTGGTGTCCTTGAAAATTATTTGAGTATGGAGTAAATTTAATGCGGTTACGAAAAGGGCTATGATCTTTTTCAAATTTTTCCTTAAATCTTACGCGAGTCAAATT
>CAURMS010000021.1:0-12146 GCA_963526085.1 uncultured Campylobacter sp.
TACCGATCAATGTGGATGCAGATCTATTCGATGTTATAAGCTATTTCTATCTAATAGAGTAAGTCCCGACAAATCTCTATAAAGCGGTCGCCGAAATCTTTAGCTTTTTGTATCAAATGACGAATAAAAAATAGGACGCCTACATCAAAAGAGGGGCGAGAGCAGGCCGTTTTCAAGCGTAAATTTGGACGAGAATTAGGTAATTTAAATGAAAAAGACGGTTGGAATAATACTAATTTTAGCCTTGCCTTTGTTGATCTTATTTTTGGCCCTAGTTTTTGCTAGCGTTAATGCGTCAAAAGGCGCAAACTACCCAAAACACGTACTAGAAAAAGCGGTAATGCACGATAAAAAAGAGTCTCATCTAAAGAAGATAAAATCGTCAATCATAAAGTAAAATTTGACGGAAAGTTTGTAGCTAAACGTAGCAAATAAAGCAAGTGCGATAAAATGAGTTTCGTGCGGTCAAATTTGAGTACAAGCACAGCAAGGCGTGCATAAAATGAAAGCCAGTCAAATTTGAGCAGGATATGTTCTGTGTAAAAGTCGCGACCTAGACCGCCGATATCTCGGTAAAATTTAACCAATTTCACGCCGTTTTGGTAATCTCCAAAATCTCACTCAAATTTGACCGCAGCGTTTAGTTAGCGTAAAATTATTTGCATTATTTTATGTATTCTGCCTTATAGCTAAATTTAATATAAATAAAGATAAAATAGCCGTAAATTTAACTCAAAAAACGGAATAAATTTGAAACAAAAATTGGTCTTAGTCGGCGCCTCGACGGGCGGTCCGGGACATTTAAAAAGGCTTTTTAAGGGGCTTGATCTAAACGGTGCCAGCGTCGTTATCGCGCAGCATATGAGCTTAGCGTTTATCCCTAGTTTTATCTCGCAGTTTGACAAGGAGTGCGTGGCGGAGGTAGTTATGCTGGGCGCGCCCGTGCAGCTAAAAAGCGCGATATATATCTGCGAGAAAAACTCCGAGATCATCTCCGCTAGCCCCTTAATGGCGAGCATGTGTTCACCCATGAAAGAGACCACGTATAATCCAAACGTGGACGTGCTTTTTCACTCGGGCGTACAGGCTTGCAAGTTTGCCGACGTCATGGCGATCCTGTTAACTGGCATCGGCGATGACGGCGCGCGCGGACTAAATGAGCTATATAAAGCCGGCGCCAAATGCGTCGCTGAAAACGAGGAGAGCGCGATCGTCTACGGCATGCCAAAACGCGCCAAAGAAATCAATGCAAATTTAAAGTCGCTACCTATCGGCGGCATAAGAGCGGAACTGGAAAGGTTTTTACATGCTTGAAAATGCAAATTTGACGCCCGCTCCTAGCGATGCGGCGGGACTAAATAAATTCGTAGAAGTTATCAAAAATATGTGCGGCGTGGATCTGGAGTCCAAAAAGGACATGATAAAACAGCGCCTAATAAATTTCTGCCAAGCAAACCGCATCCCGAGCTTTGAAGCCCTAAGCTCAAAAGTCGTCGTGGACCGCTTTATGAGGCAAGAAATCGTAAATTTAATCACCACGAACGAGACCTATTTTTACAGAGAGTTGCCGCAGCTACAAGCCGCGATCTACTACGCTAGAGAGGAGCTTGATAGTGTGCGGATACTGTGCGCACCGTGCTCGACGGGCGACGAGGCGTACTCGCTAGGTATGCTAGCGCACTCAAATTTGCTCGACGTAAATCGCGTCAGCATCGTGGGTATCGACATAAACTCCGAGGCTATCGATAGCTGTAAAAAGGGCGTTTATAGCGAGCGCTCACTGCACCGCCTAAACGACAATCAAAAAAATATCTACTTTACAAAACGCGACGGCAAGTACGAAATCAGGCGCGAGATGCTGCCTAGATGCGAGTTTAGCGTGGCAAATATCTTTGACGACGCGATCTTTAAGCTCGGTAAATTCGACATCATTTTCTCGCGAAATATGATGATTTATTTTAATGAGGAATTTAAGCTAAAAACGGTCGAGCGCTTTCATAAAATTTTGAGCGATCACGGCAGACTATACGTCGGGCACGCCGATCTAGTACCGTTTACGACGCTTTATAAAAAGCATATTTCAAACGGCACGACTTATTACGCTAAGGCTTGAGTGAGATAAATTTGAGGTCAAATTTGCCGTTAAATTTGATTGATAAATTTGACCTACCGAGACTGCTGCGTTTTTGATGCGGACGGCAAATTTGCTGGGTCAAATTTGATTAAATTTGCTCCTTTTTAAACCCGCGCCGCAAAGTAAATTTACGCTAACTCGTCTTTGTAAATTTTACGCACGAATATCCAATAAATCGCTCCCGCAAAAAACATACAGCCTATCAGCGCCGTGATTATCGAGAGGCTAAGCCCAAGCTCAAAAAGCAGCCCTATACCGCTAGAAATCACCGCCGCGACGCCTAGATAAACCATATCGTTATAGGCGATTATACGTCCGTAATACGCCGGATCGCACTTTTGCTGGATGAGCGTGTAGGTGTAACTCCAAAGCGTAGAGGTGAAAAACCCGGCGCAGAAAATCCCGATAAATCCGGTATAAAAGTTAAACTGCAGTGCGCTCCACGCGATGACGCCAAGCCCATGCCCGACGTAGATATAGACTAGGTTGGAGTTTGAGACAAATTTGCTAAGCACGAGCGGACCGACGATGAGAGCGACGGCGCGGCAAGCGTTTATGTAGCCGATGATGAGCGATGCCGAGAGCAGGCCAGCGTACGGATAGTCGGCTAGTAGAGCTACGAGCGCGTCATAGCTGGTTACGCCCACAACGGCGTGTAGCATGATGAGATGTGCGATGAGCGGATTTTGTTTTACGTATTTTAGGCCGTTTTTTAGCATCTCGCGGACTTTTTCGCCGCCTTTTTTAGCTCGCACGGCGATATCGGTTTTAAGCAGGACGATAAGCGCCACGCCGTAAAGAGCGCAGTCTAGCAAAAAGGCGCTTTTTATCCCGAAAAAATGGATATAAATGCCGGCTAGACCCATGCCTGCTGTGTATGAAAACGCCCAGATGAGCGAGTGGATCTCGTTTGCGGTTTTTAGCTCGTCTTTGTTTAAAATTTTGGGGAAAAGGCTCATCTCGACCTGAAAATACGTCCCACCGGCCCCGACTCTTATAAATATTATCACAAATAGCAACCACATCAATGAAAGCTTGTCGATAAAAACGAGCATAAAAACCGTCACCATCTCTACGACAGTGAGCGCTATTAGCATCGGTTTTGGGCTAAATTTATCCACCACTATACCGCTAAAGGGCGATAGCAGCACGCCTGGCACGAAAGCTAGCGCAGCCGCCGCCGTGATAGCCCAAACGGGCGCGTCAAGCTCGATAAGTAGCGTGAAAATGCCCGTGTGCGAGAACCAAACGCCAAAATAACAAATCAGTTGTATGAGCGAGAGGCGCGCGAAAACGGGTTGCGTTTTTAGTAGGTCGATAAATTTATTCATTTTGGCTTCGGGTCAAATTTGAGCGCTAAATTTGCCGCTTAGTTGGCTTCTAGCTTTTTGTAGATGCGCTCTTGGGCGAAGTTTTCTTTGATAAAGCTGTTTTGGTTGCTTATCTGGCGTAGCGTATCGCCGTTAATCTCGAAATTTAGCTTTTCGCGGTATTGATTCATCACGCTTAGGGTGTTGCCCTCTATCTCGTATTTGCCATTTTGCAGCTCTCTTTGCGTAATCTTTTTTTGATAAACGGTTTCGATTTTAAACGTACCGTCCGCGTTGAGCGTTAGCGTGCTTTTTGAGTTTTCGCTACATCCGTCGCAAAGTACCTTAGCCTCGTAAACGCCGATCAAATTTTCCTTATCTATCTCGGCTTCGCAGGTTTCAAAAACCTCCGTACCGCCGCATTTTTTGTTATTTACTGCGCTTGCGCCGCTGCTTGCCGCACAGCCTGCAAATATCATCGCAGCCGCAGCTAAAAATAAAATATTTTTCATGATTTATCCTTAAAATTTTGGCTAATTATACTAAAAATTTTCCGCCAAAATGGCTATTTTTTAGCAAAAAGCGGCTAAAATCATAAAAAATATTTTAAGGAGTAGTCATGGAAGAGAGCATCCCGTTTATCGTATTTGCCGTGGTCGTGCTGGCCTTTGCGGTCTTGTTTTTAAAAGCCGGTATTAAGATCATCTCGCAGTCTGATATCTACATCGTCGAGCGTTTGGGTAAATTTCACAAGGTGCTTGACGGCGGATTTCACATCATCATCCCTTTTGTCGATCAGATCCGTGCCGAAATCACGGTAAGAGAGCAGCTGGTAGATATAACCAAGCAGCAAGTCATCACCAAAGATAACGTAAATATCAGCGTCGACGGCATCGTGTTTTTAAAGGTCGTAGACGGCAAAATGGCTCTGTATAACGTCGATAGCTACAAGCGCGCGATCGCAAATTTAGCCATGACGACGCTGCGCGGCGAGATCGGCGCGATGAACCTTGATGATACGCTTAGCTCGCGCGACCGCCTAAACTCTGCGCTACAAAGAGCGCTCGGAGACGCCGCCGATAACTGGGGCGTAAAGATCATGCGCGTCGAGATCTCCGAGATCTCCGTCCCGCACGGCATCGAAGAGGCGATGAATCTACAGATGAAAGCCGAGCGCGAAAAACGCGCGATCGAGCTAAAAGCGCAGGCTGAAAAAGAGGCGCTCATCCGCAATGCCGAGGCGCTAAAACAAGAAAAAGTATTGCAAGCTGAAGCCATCGAGCGTATGGCTGATGCGAAAAAATATGAGCAAATCGCGCTGGCAACGGCTCAAAAAGAGGCGATGGATATGATAAACGAAAGCATGGCGCAAAACGCCAAGGCTGCCGAGTTCCTACTGGCGCGCGACCGCGTCGGAGCCTTTAACGAGCTAGCCAAAAACGGTTCGAAAGATAAAATTTTAGTCCCTTACGAAGCGACCGAGCTCATCGGCTCACTAAGCGTTTTAAAGGACTTTTTAGGCGCTAGGGCGGCGAAATGATACCCGCGTACTTGATGCTGGCTGCGGGCATTGGGCTAATCATGCTCGAGTTTATGCTCGGTAGCTTTTTCGTGCTATTTTTCGGGCTTGGATTTTTAGCGGTCGGAGTTTTGGGATTTTTTATCGATATCGCTTGGGAGTATCAAATTTTACTCATCGCTATCGTCTCATTAGTGCTACTTTTTGCGCTTAGAAAGCCGCTAAAGGCCAAATTTAACCAGCACGAAAGCGAAGTTAAAGATGACTTTTTAAACGAGAGCGGCGAGGGCGAGATCAGAGAGGGTATGGTTTATTTTAAAGGCACTTTGTGGCGCTACGACGGCGATTTAGCCGAGGGCTCAAAGGTGCGCGTGCTCGGCACGAAGGGAAATAAAGTCGTTTTAGAGTGAGATTAAATTTGACTTTTTTAGGGCGGCTTTTTGATGCTTTGTTTGCCTTTTTGCGCCGCTCAAATTTAAGCGAAAAAGGATAGCGACAAAAAGCCGCTCAAAATCATCTCAAAAATAGTAGACGACGTGGCGCCCTATGAGAGCGGAAGCTTTTATAAAAGGGAGCTGCCGTGCATCGTCTCGCTTTTGCAGGATTTGGACGCGCGGGATATATCGCTCATCATGATCGACGGTTTCGTTTATCTTGACGAGGAGGGCAGATACGGTCTGGGTGGGCATTTATACGAGCGTTTTGAGTGCGGAGTGCAGATCGTGGGCGTAGCCAAATCGCCTTTAAAGGTAGCTGCAAGCTCGTAAGGGAAATTTGCAGAGGCCGTAGCAAGAGGCCGCTTTTGTTAGCGCTGTCGGTACCGACCTAGACGAAGCGGCGTGGCTCGTAAAGTGGATGAGTGGCGAGTTTAGGATGCCTAGCTTGCTTAAAATTTTAGACAACGAGACTAAAACCAAAATTTAACTATTTTGTTGTGAAATTTAACTTGATTTTGATGTTGCTAGCTGGCCTAAATTTGAGGGGAAGTGCGATCAAATTTGACCTTGACCGCATTTAAATTTTAGTATTTGTGATGAGGACAGGCGTGCGCTTTGTCGCTTGCGCTGCTTTTTCCGTGATGGGCGCACTCTTTATGTTGCGCGCACCCGTGCGCTTTCGCGTCGCATTTTGGGCATGGTTTTGATTTGGCGCTCTCGCCGCTACAGCCGAGATTTTTGTCCGCTCCGTGATTTCCGTGATGAGGGCCCTCTTTTATCTCTGCATGAGACTGTGCGCAGCTAGCGTTTGCCGTACCGTGATGCGGGCAGCTTGCGTCTTTTATCTGCGTAGCATGGCGATACTCTTGCGCGTTTTGCTCGGCGGGAGCTGGTTTGTTCGCCGCGCAGCCTGCAAAAACTAGCGCCGCAATCGCAGCTAAAACTAAATTTTTCATCTTTTCTCCTTTGATAAAATGTCTCGCGATTTTATCAAATTTAAGCTTTATAAATCGGGTTAAATTTGAGCGGGCGGCAAAATGGGTTAAATTTAAAGGCCGCGGCAAATTTGACTCTAGGTTTTATGCGATCGAGCATCTGTGACGGTGCGGAGCATAGCAGCTAGCTTTAGCTCGAGAGTGTCTTAAAATAATTTCTTTCACTTTGTGTATGCCGTAAAATGATGTCCGCAAGACGTTAAAGACGTGAATTTATCAAAGATAAAAGCGTTTTTCGCTAAACTCGCGTAAAAAAATTAAAGGAAAAATTTGACTAGACTAAGCGTAGACGAGGCGGTAAATTTGATAGAAAACGCCGAGCTTAACGAGCTTGGAGCGATGGCTCTAGCGCGTAAACGCGAGCTGCATCCAGACGGCGTCACGACCTTTATCGTGGATAGAAACATCAACTATACGAACGCGTGCTGGGTGGACTGTAAATTTTGCGCGTTTTACCGCGATCACAAGGACGAGGAGGCCTATGTGCTCGGCTTTGACGAGATCGGGCAAAAGATCGAGGAGCTCATCGCTATCGGCGGGACTCAAATTTTGTTTCAAGGCGGCGTACACCCGAAGCTAAAAATCGAGTGGTACGAGGATCTCGTGGAGTTTATAGCAAAAAAATATCCAAGCATCACGATTCACGGATTTTCTGCGGTCGAGATCGACTATATCGCAAGGATCTCGCGTATCAGCACGAGGGAGGTGCTTCGTAGGTTGCAAGAAAAGGGTCTCTACTCGATGCCCGGAGCCGGGGCCGAGATACTCAGCGACCGCGTCCGCGACGTGATCGCGCCTAAAAAATGCGACGTAGAAACCTGGCTGCGCATCCACCGCGAGGCGCACGAGGAGGGGCTAAAGACGACTGCTACGATGATGTTTGGCACCGTCGAAACCACGCGCGAGATCGTGGAGCACTGGGAGCATATCAGGAGCTTGCAGGATGAGACTGGCGGCTTTAGAGCGTTTATCTTGTGGAGCTTTCAGGGGCTAAACACGCGCCTAGCCGCCGAACGTCCCGATATCAAAAAGCAAAGCTCGAATCGCTATTTGCGCCTACTTGCGGTCTCTAGGCTATTTTTAGACAACGTACCCAACATCCAAAGCAGCTGGGTTACACAGGGTAGCTACATCGGGCAGTTGGCGTTGCTGTTTGGCGCAAACGACCTAGGCAGCACGATGATGGAGGAAAACGTCGTCAAGGCCGCGGGCGCTAGCTACCGCATGAATCAAGACGAGATGATACGCCTCATCAAAGATATCGGCGAAAAACCCGCCAAACGCAATACCAATTACGATATTTTAGAAAGGTTTTATTGATGAAAATCATAAATTTAAAAGCCGCAAATTTACAAGTCCCGGCCGTTTACGAGGCGAGCAAAACCCTGCCCGCCGTGAGCCTAAAGCTGATTTTTAAGGTTGCCGGAGCTTGCGTAGATGACAAGGCGGGACTAGCTAAATTCGTCGCGAAAATTTTCGACGAAGGCACGCTAAGTAAGGGTGCGGCGGGCTTTGCCAAAGAGCTTGAAACGCGCGCGATCAGCCTTTACGCGAGTGCGGGATTTGAGACGTTTGCGTTTGAGCTAAACTGCCTAAAGGAGCACTTTTCTTTTGCGCTTGCCAAGCTAAAAGAGCTTTTAGAGGAGCCAAATTTAAGCAAGAAAAGCTTTGAAAAGGTGCGAACTTTGACGCTGGGCGAAATTTCGGGCAACGAGAGCGACTACGACTATCTGGCTAGAGTCGCGCTAAACGGACTGCTCTATCCCGGTACGAATCTAGCAAGACCTAGCATCGGCACGAAGCAAAGCGTAGAGAGTATCACTCTAGACGACGTTAAGAACTTCATCTCTAGCAAACTTGATCTGACAAATTTGTTTGTAGTGCTAGGCGGCGAAGTGACGCCTGAGGAGCTAAATTTGGACGAAATTTTAAGCTCGCTAAAGCAGGGCAAAGCGCGCGAACTAAAGCTTTTTAAAACCGATGAAAAATGCGGCCAAAAGTCCATAATCAAGCCTAGCGAGCAAGCCTATATCTACTTTGGCGCGCCTTTTGACGTTTCCCGCGAGGAGCGATATAAGGCCAAGGTCGCGACGTTTATTTTGGGCGAGGGCGGCTTTGGCAGTAGGCTGATGGAGGAGATCCGCGTGAAGCGTGGGCTGGCGTATTCGGCGTATGCTAGGAGCGAATTTGCGCTCAGTCACTCGCAAATTTGGGGCTATCTGCAAACCAAAAACGAGAGCAGGAGCGAGGCGGTCGCAGTCGTGAAAGACGAATTTGCTAAATTTGTCAAAAACGGCGTGAAGGCAGGCGAACTAGCGCAGGCTAAAAGATTTTTGTTAGGCTCGCAGCCGCTACGCCAGGAGACGCTTTTTAACCGCTTAAACATCGCTCAGAGCGAGTTTTATAACGGCTTTAAACTAGGAAATTTTAAAGACGAGCTAGAAAAAATCTCAAAGCTAAAGCTTGCCGAGCTAAACACGTTTATCGCGGAGCATGCGGAGATAGAGAAGCTCAGTTTTGCCGTGCTTTACAATGAAATTTGATGAAAAAGATAGAATCAATCTAAAAAAAATCGGCGTAACCACTCTGCTCGACCTAGCGCTAAAGCTTCCTAAAAGCTTTGAGGATACGAGCCTGGCTGCCGCACCAAAAGACGGGCACGTGAGCGTCGCCGTGGAGATAAAAAGCGCGTATCGCCAGGGCGGGATGCTACACGCGCAGTGCTGGTGCGAGGCGTGGGAGCAAAGCGTAAAGATCGTGATTTTTAACGCCAAGCCTTGGCATCACGGCGCTTTTAAGGTCGGCAAAAGCGTATTTGTAAGCGGCAAATGCGCCTACGCCTACGGCTCGTGGCAGCTAACTAATCCCAAAATCGTCACTAAAATAAACGAAATCATACCCAAATACAAGCTCTCTCTCAGAGACGATTCGTTTAAAAATTTGATCCAAAAATACGTAAATTTGTCAAATTTGCTAGAGGCAGGACTCACGCCTAAGGAGGCCGAGTTTTTGCTAGGCCTGCACAGAGGTGACGAAAAAAGCGTGGCGATGCTGGACGCACTCGTGCGAGAAAAAGCGGGCGAAGACGTGTTAAAATTCGTCGAAATTTACAACTACCTAAAAAAGCTAAATGCCAAAAAAACTCACTTTAAGGCGCCTAAAATAAAGCTTTTTAATATCTCGGAGTGGCTTAAAAATTTGCCGTTTGCGCCGACAAACGATCAACTAAATGCCATCGCTGATCTGCGCGCGGACTTTAGCGGCGAGGAGGCGGTGCGGCGCGTCGTGATGGGTGATGTCGGCAGCGGCAAGACTCTCGTGATGCTAGCCGCCGCACTTAGCGTATATCCGCGCGCTGCGCTCATCATGGCGCCCACATCGATACTGGCCGAGCAAATTTACGCAGAGGCGGCGCGTTTGCTGCCTGATTTTATGCACGTTTTGCTAGTTAAAAGCGGCGATAAACCCGAATTTGACGGCATAAATCTCATTATTGGCACGCACGTTTTGCTGTATCAAAATTTGCCGGCTGCACCGCTTGTTATGATAGACGAGCAGCACCGTTTCGGCTCGAATCAACGCGAGAAGATCAACGCTCTAGCTAGCGGGGAGCTCGGGCGAGGCCCGCAGCATGATGAATCGGACGGCGAATTTGAGGGTAAATTTGAGGAGGGTGAGCAGTCAAATTTGACTGAAATCGCGCCCCAAAACCGGAAAACAAAAACTGCGGATGAAACTAGGGCTCACGTCGTACAGTTTTCTGCAACACCGATCCCACGTACGCTAAGCATGATACAAAGCAGCTTTGCGGAGTTTAGTTTCCTAAAGCAGATGCCTTTTGAAAAGCATATCCATACGCAAATTTTGCAAAGTGCGGACTTTGGCGAGTTACTGACGCATATCAAATCGCAAATCGCCAAAGGCAAGCAAGTCGCCGTGATCTACCCGCTGGTCGAAAGTAGCGAAAACTCGAACTATCAGGGGCTGGAGGAAGCGCAGGGGTTTTGGCAGGCAAATTTTGCAAATGTCTACGTCACGCACGGCAAGGACAAAGAAAAAGAGCAGGTGCTGCGCGAATTTCGCGAGTGCGGAGACGTGCTGCTCTCGACGACGGTGGTCGAGGTTGGCATATCGCTGCCGCGGCTTAGCACGATCGTAATTGTTGGCGCAGAAAGGCTAGGACTAGCGAGCCTGCACCAGCTGCGCGGGCGCGTAGGGCGAAACGGCGGGAGCGGATTTTGCTTTTTGTTTACAAAACTCAAAAATCCGCCGATGCACCTGAGGGAGTTTTGCGAGACGCTCGACGGCTTTAAGATCGCCGAGATAGATCTCAAAAATCGCCAAAGCGGCGACATCCTAAACGGCGCGTTTCAACACGGTGCGACGTTTGAATACTATGACTACGAAGAGGAAATCACGCAAGCGGCAAAGGATAGGCTTGGTCTGTATAAAATGTAAAATTTAGCTTGATTTTATGATCGCGGTTGTAAAATCGCCCATAGTAAAAACTAAAAGAGAGTAAAAATGAGTAAATTTAGCAAAGCCTTTAAGTATGAAAAAATACGTCTACAAGCGACTGTTTCGGCAAGAAGAGCTTTTACTATGTTAGAACTGATCGTTGTTATCGTTGTCATAGGTATTTTGGCTATGGCGGCTTTGCCTAGATTAGAGCAAGATCATATAGGTTCGGCTGTTGACGATATCATGGCTGCAGTCAGAAGAACTCAGCTGCTGGCAATGCAAGACAGTAAAGTAGATCCGACAACGAACCCAGGTAGCCCAACGTGGCATACGGGACGATGGACTATCGAAATAGCCGGCGATCGCTATACTATAACAAATAGAAGCACTGGAGAAAAAATATTTGGGGTATTAGACAGAAGATATGGAATAACTGCTGCAGACATCAACTGTCCTGTTGTTTACGCACCAGATCCTATTCATCTTATAGGTTTTGACGAGTTCGGGCGCATCTTGGACGCAAGAAATGCAATAAGGGGCTATGGAAACGATGCAATCAATAGCTCTTTTTATCAAGTGCCTTGTACTATTACGGTTGAAACACGAAATAAAAAAGCCACTATAACCGTAGCCCCAACTACCGGCAATATGACCGTGGTTTATCAATAATTTTCTCAGGTCTGATAAATGAGAATGCCTTTGATATCATTAAATGGGAATAAATAAATTTGAGCCACAAGAAAACTATGAGTATAAAGTATAGCCAAATCGAACTTGAGTAGATTTTGGCTACAACACGTGTTGCTACTTATAAGACCTGCTATCTTTTTTAGTAAAATATGATAGCAAGTTTTTTGTATTTTTACTGTTATTATATTCAAACTCTATTTCTTGTGTATGCACCCTCCTCAGATAGGGCGGAGTCTTTTGTTTATATCCTTGCTTTGTGAGATTTACATGGCTCAATCTGGTACCAAAGATAGTAAAGTTGCCCGATTCTGCAAGCCTATCTTTTGGGTTATTTGTTCATTTTATTCGCTTTTTGATAAAAATTATTTTAAAAAACCCACTAAGGCTTATAAGCAAAACCGTAATACACGCTCACTTTAATTCAGGCACATTCTTTATTTACCACTCATTCCTATCCGTCTTTTTAAAAATAGTATCTTCTGTTTTGGAATTCTAAAAAGATTCTTAACTTGTTCAGGTTTCAGTTTTGTAGGCCAAAGCGGAGTTTACTTATAAGACCTGCTATCAGGCAGAAATAAGGAGGCTAGCAAGATCCTCTGG
>CAURMS010000022.1:0-11666 GCA_963526085.1 uncultured Campylobacter sp.
TCCACTTTGCCCGGTCCTAGCACCGGTACGGCTTCGACTTTAAAAATCTTTGAAGGCTGCATGATGGACGGTATCGCAGAAGCCCTGATGCGCGCGGCCAGTTCCTCCTCGCCGATCTCGCCGCTAAAGAGCATTACGACTTGCTCGCCCTTTTTCTCGTCGGCTACGTTGGTGCAGACAAAGGTAACCTCATCGCCCAGCACGCCTGAAATTTGAGCCTCGAGCGCGCCTAGGCTTATCATCTCGCCGCCGATTTTGGCAAAGCGAGAGAGCCTATCGGTGATCGTTAGGAAGCCCGCCTCGTCCAAAAAGCCGATGTCGCCGCTGTTATAGTAGCGCACGCCGTCTAGCTCGACGATCGCCTCTTTCGTGCGCTCCTCGTCCTCGTAGTAGCCCTTCATCACCTGATGGCCGCCGATTAGGATGAGGCCTGCCTGTCCGTTTTCTAGCTTTGCTAGGCTCGCTGGATCGCAGATTCGTATTATCGTGCCCGCAGTAGGCAAACCCACGCTACCCTCTTTTGAAAAAACGAGCTCTTTAAAAAACTCTGGCTCTAGCACGTTTGCGGTATTTACGCTGACAACTGGCGAGGTCTCGGTCGTGCCGTAGCCCTCGTAAATTTCGATGCCAAATTTCATCTTAAACTCGCGCTTTACCACCGCATTTAATTTTTCTGCGCCAGCTATCGCGTAGCGGATCGTAGAAAACATCAGCGGATTTAGCTTTTTGTTTTTGGTATAGAGCCTAAAAAACGTCGAGGTGCCAAACATTATCGTCGCGTGGTATTTGGCGACCATCTTGCCCACGGCAAAGGCATCTGTTGGGTCAGGCACGTGAGCGGAGGCGATACCTTCGCTAAGCGGGAAAAAGGTCGCCGCAGTAAGCCCAAACGAGTGAAATATCGGTAGCGACGCCAAGATCACGTCGTTGCCGCCCGTATTTACGATCTCTGAAATTTGCTTGATGTTTGCCATTATGTTTTTATGCGTTAGCACGATGCCTTTTGGCGTGCCCTCGCTGCCGCTGCTAAAGAGTATCGCCGCCTCGTCGTCGATGCGAACATCGCGAAAATATATAAGCTCAAGTAGCCAGCGCGGCATCAGCACAGCCTTTAACATCGCGCAAATTTTATCAGCCTTGCTTATGCCCTGCGCGACGTCTTCGAGGTAGATTAATCTGCCTTTTAGCGACTCTTCTAGCTCAAAGCCGCGAGCCTTTAGTTTGGCGATAAACTGGCGCGACGTGATTATGCTTTTTAGCTTTGCCTTGTCCGCGCAGCCGATCAAATTTTGCTCGCTAAGCGTGTAGTTTAAATTTACGCTTACCTTGCCTCTGATAAATAGCATCAAATTTATCACGCTACCCATCACCGAGGACGGCAGTATCACGCCGACGTGGCGCTCTTTTAAAAACGCGAATTTAAATTTGGACAAAAATACTAGCGCCGTCGCGATAACCTTGAGATTGCTTAGATCGGCGCCCGTGCTATCTACCATCGAGCGTTTGAACAGATCCGCTTTAGCGTGTTTTAGCCAGCTAAACTGCATAGGCTCAAGAGTTTTTAGATACTCCGCCCAGCTAAAAAACGACAGCTCGACTACTTTTTCGCGTACTTGCGGGGCTTTGGTTTCAGGTGCCAAAGGCACGCCGAAACTCACCCTGATAGCGCGTTTGCCGTCTACTTTGCGGCTGATTTTTTGATAGTATTTTTGAGCGCGCGAGAAACTAGATCCCCAAAGGCCGCGCAGATAAAACGGCACTATGACGGAGTTCGTATCGCTTGCGGCTATCTCGTAACCGTGCTGGAACTCGTCTATCTGGCCGTTATAACTTATATGCCCTTCCGGAAACAGCGCCACCACGTCGCCCGCGTCTAGGCACTCGCGGATCTTTTCTAGCGCGCTTTTGCTAGCGCCCGCGCCTATCGGGATCACGTCAAATAAATTTAACAGCCATTTTAGGTACCAAATTTCATAAAAGCTCTTATGCATCGCAAATCTGATCGGACGCGGAGAGGCCATCTGCAGCACCGCCCAGTCTATCCAGCTCATGTGGTTGCCAAGTAGCAACACGCCACCTTTTTGCGGGATATTTTCGACGCCGTCGACGTTGATCGTATAACCGATCCTAAAAAACGGCATGATAAGCAAACGCGCGAAAAGATGCGGTAGGTATTTTATCGTCGCCAACGCGCAGATAAGCACGCTAAAAGAGGTAATGACGAAAATCCCCGGCGTGCTAACGGCAAATATACTAAACGCCATCGCAAGCAGCAAAAACGTCGCCATGAAGATATTTTGGATAAAGTTACTGCCAGCTAGCGTGCGACCCATCTGCTCTTCGGGCGTAAAAAACTGGATATTTGCATTTAGCGGCACGATGAAAATACCACCGCTAAAGCCGAATAAAAAGGACGCCAGCGTCATAAACGCAGCGCTTGAGCCCTGTGCAAACATAAGTAGCGAAGCAAAAAGTCCGAGCGCTCCAAAAGGCACGATGCCCATCTCGATGTGGTTTTTCGAGTAGCTGCCAGCTAGCGCCGAGCCAGCGACTAGGCCGATGGTGCTAACGGCTAAAATAGCCTGCACGACCATGACGTTGTTATCCGCGCTCATAGCCTTGTAGTGAGCGGGAAAAACGGCGATAACAAGCTGCGCCACCGCCCAAAAAACCGAAAGCCCCAGCGTACATAAAAAGGCGTTTTTGTTGTTAAAGATGTGCCTGGTGTTTTCTCTTAGATAGCCTAGTTTAAAGTACTTTTTCGCGTCAAATTTAAGCCCAGCGTCAGTCGCCTCGAAAAACGGAATCTTAAACGTAAAAATCGTCTCGGCAACAGAGCAAACAAAAAGTATCGCGCCGATAAACCAGACTGATTTTATCATCTCGCCCGCGTCCGTACTCTGCGCCGCGTAGCTCTCAAAAATCGCCGAGAAAACAAACGACCCAAGCAAAATCGCCACGATAGTAAAGGCCTGCACGATACCGTTTGCCGCACCCAGCTTCTCGCCGCCCACGATTTTTTTAATCAGGCCGTATTTTGCCGGACTATATATCGCGCTTTGCACCGCTAGCAGCAACGTCGTGCCAAACGCCACGTAAAACCAGCCGCAAAGGTAGCTCACAGTGATAAAAAGCGTGAGTAAAATTTCGCTCGCCGCCGCATATCTCGTGATGCGAGTGCGCGAAAATTTATCGTTTAAAAAGCCAGAAACGCTAAAAAGCATGATGTAGGGCAGCAAGATTAGCAAATTTACGAGCGAGGTCAGGATGATCTGTAAATTTTCATCCTCGATGCTCTTAAAAAGTATGTTTTGGATCGTAATCTTGTGGCCAAGATCGACGACCGCGTTGATAAACATAACGACCAAAAAGGGCAAAAAGCCCCTAACCGAAAAAACACTCTTCATTTGTTCTCCTTTTTGTAGGCATCAAAGGTGTGAAAATTTAAGATGTATGGTTTTAGGATCAAGATATTATCAAAAACGAGCTTTAAAGCTGCGTTTTTGTCCTTTGCTTTTGCGTAAATTTCGCGCGCGCACTCGGCTTCGATTTTTGCCGTTTGTTTGGCTAAATTTATATAGGTCTGTAAAATTTCCCGCCCGCGCTCGCTATTTTGGGTTTCTAACACGATTTGCAGGATTTCGACCTCTTTCTCGGTTAGCTTGCCGCCTCGCATAAAGATAAATCCATCCTCGATAAATTTATCTAGCTCGGCCTGGGTGATACCCAGCCTCTCGCACGCCTCGCTAGCGCTTAGCGTCTGGGCGAAATTTGACCCCATAAAGGTATCTAGCGAATCAAAAAGCACCTCGTAGCAGCGCTTAAAGCTAAAGCCCTTTTGCTGCGTGAGCGCCTTGACCTCCTTTAGGCTGAGGTGGAAGTTGCTCTGGACGTATTTGATGAAATTTAGCATCAAAAGCGTGTCCTCGCCGTACTGATGGACGTTATCTTTTACCTTCACGGGCTCTGGCAAAAGTCCCTCTTTTATGTAAAAGAGTATCGTTGATTTGGGCGTTTGCGATAGTTCGCAAAGCTCGCTCATCTTGTAGCTCATCTCTTTCCTTTCGTTAAATTTGACGAAATCTTACGCAAATTTAGCTTAGAAAATCATAAAGCGTAAAGCACCACTTGACACTTTTTAAAATTTAGGCTATGATTTCGCTAAATTTTAAAAAAGGAGAAACGATGTTTCGAGATGTTTTTTACCGCGCAGGCGAGAGTTTGGAGGCTTTAGGGTTTAGCTCAAATTTGAGAGCTAGCCAGACGGCCGCGCCAAAAACGCTCGGGTCTGGCCAAAACGCGGCGAGTCAAATTTGCACCAAAGATAAATTTGACCAAACGCGCGTAAATTTGACGGCAAGCGAAGCAAATTTAAGCGGATTTTCATCGGGCCAATTTAACGAAAGCGACTCAGGGAGCCTACAAAACTCAAATTTAACGCAGATAAAAACCGTCGATATCCACTCACATTTGCTTAGCTCGGACGTGAAATTCGACCGATTTTACGACAAACTAGCACTCGCGTTTTTCGCTAAGAAATTCGACATAAACAGGCGCGAGCTTATTAAAAACGGCTTTGAAGGCTACAAAAGCAACTTCGCGCGGCTGATTAAAAGCTCAAATTTCGTCCAAAAGTCCGTGGTTTTCGGCGTCGATGCGAAATTTGACGAGAGCGGAAACCTCGTACACAAGGACAAAACCGTCTGCGCCTCAAACGAAGATGTTTTTGCCTTTTACAAGCAAAATCCGAGCGAAGTCGTGCCGTTTTTTAGCGTAAATCCAAACCGCAAAGACGCGCTAAATTTGATCGAAAAGTACCATAAAATGGGCTTTAAAGGCGGCAAGCTACTGCACTCGTACTGGGAGACGGATCTAAACGACAAGCGCTATGAGCCCTATTTTAGGCTGCTTAGCGAGCTTGGGCTGCCGCTGGTGATTCACGTGGGCGACGAAAACTCGCTCGCCTCAAACAAGGCGCTTGAGAGCATCGAGCAGCTAAAATCCCCGCTAAATCTAGGCTGCCGTATCGTCTGCGCTCACATGGGCGCCTCAAGCGACGGCGTTTTATCTATGTTTTCGCGAGATCCCGAGAAATTCGGCGCAAACTACTTCACGCTACTTGGCTGGCTACGCGAATTCGACGGGCTTTATGCCGATGTTTCGGCGCTGCTTTGCATAAACAAGGCCCGCATCCTGCCGCATCTAAAAACCCAAACGCAAATCCACGACAAAATCCTTTTTGGCACCGATTTTCCCGTGCCTTTTAGCGTGATTTTAAGCAGCTACGACCTGCCGTTTCGCGAGCGCCTCGCGCTAAACCGCATCCAAAATCCGCTCGATCGCTACGTGCGCGCGATGAGTTTGTATTTTGGCGAGGATTCGCCGATTTTTAGTAACTATAAAAAGATTTTGGGAGAGATTTAGAGCAAATTTGACGATCGACGCGCGAAATTTGACTCACAAATTTAAAGGCCAATTTGAGCACGGCGGGTAAAATTTGCGCGTATTTTGACGGCGGTAGACTATAAGGTCAAATTTATGCGCCTTATCTACCGCGCCTAAAAAGCTGCAAATTTGACTACAACTAAATTTAGCAAAGCGGGCGAATTTGACGGCGTCTCGGGTCAAATTTAACTACCGACTAACGGCTTTAAATCAAATTTACAAAGCAAAAGCATCAAATTTAGCAAGCTCTCCAAATTTGACGCCAAATTTAAAGCAACAATCTACCACCTGCCGCTAGCTCCGCCTCCGCCAAAGCCTCCGCCTCCTCCGCTAAATCCGCCCCCAGAAGAGCTTCTTCCCCCACTGGAACCGCCTCCGCCGTAGCCACCCGAGTAACCGCCACCGCCGTACAAGCCTCTGCCGCCGGTTTTCATATTTCGCATTAGGTAAAAAAGTAGCACAAAAAGAACAAGTACTATCGCGCCTCTAATAAGGATATCCTCGATACCAAACGTCCCTGCGACTACGCCCGAGATAAAACCCGATAACGTCGCGCTGGCTCCGATTCGCAGGGCTGCCGCGCCAAAAATAGCCGAAGCAAATACCATCACCATGCCAACTACTATCCCGTAGGCTTCCACAGGCGTCTCATCTTGCTTTTCTATCTCCTCCCTAACGCCCTCATCCCCGTCAAGCAATGCGATAATCTTTTGCGTGCCTATCTTTATACCGTTTTGGATATCGCCCTTTTTAAACTCAGGGATTATGTAGTAGTTTATGATGTTGCTACTAAGTGCGTCCGTTAGAGTACCTTCTAGACCGTATCCTACCTCTATGCGTACTTGTTTGTCGTTTGGAGCTACTACTAATACTACTCCGTTATCTTTACCTTTTTGTCCTATGCCCCAATGTCTAGCTAGTTCTATGGAGTACTCTTCTATTTGAGAATTTCCTAGAGACTTTATAGTAACTACTACGACTTGATTAGTGGTGTTGTTTTCGTGAGTAGCTAGTAATGTTTCTAGTTCGTCTTTTGCGCTCTGGCTTAGTACGCTTGCTTGATCTACTACTCTACCAGTTAAGGCGGGGAAATTTGAACTCTTTTTGTTTGACGTTTGATTAGTGGTTTCTTTTACGGTTGGGTTTTGTTCGGCAGCATTACCTGCTGCCGATAAATTTATAGCCGTAAGTCCTAAAAGCGTAAAAACGCAAAATAAAGTAGATAAAATGCGTTTCATTTTTGTACCTTAAATTTGGTTATTTGGCGAAGGATACGTCCGGTACGGCCTGTTCGGCTTCGCTAGCTTCAAAGGTTACGCGCGGTTTTAGCTCGGGATAAATCATTTCGGCGATAAATTTGCCCGGGATCTTGCGCAGAGCGACATTGTAGTCCTTGACGGCTGCGATATAATCCTTTCTAGCGACCGCGATGCGATTTTCCGTACCTTCAAGCTGGCTTTGCAAGGAGAGGAAATTTTGATCGGCTTTTAGCTGGGGGTAGTTTTCGGTGATAGCCATTAGCCTAGATAGTGCGCCGCCTAGAGTTTTTTGAGCGTTTTCAAACTCTTTTAGCTTAGCAGGATCGTCTATCGAGCTAACGTCGATCGTCATCTGAGAAGCCTTGCTTCTAGCTTCCGTTACCTCCTTAAATACGCCTTCCTCGTGGCTAGCGTAGCCTTGAACTGTTTTTACCAAATTTGGGATAAGATCGGCGCGGCGTTTGTATTGGTTTTGCACCTGAGCCCATTTCTCTTTGACCGTCTCGTCGAGTACCGGAAAGGCATTAACGTACTTCAGGGCGATACCGCCGATGATACCTAGGATAACCAGAAAAGCGACTAGATTTTTCATGGGTGCTCCTTGAAAAGATTTTCTATCTCTATTATACATCTAAATACATTTAAAAGTAATAATTTTTAAATAAATTTTACATTGCGTTAAACACATACCTAAAAATTTTCCTAAAAATAAAAATTTAAAGCAAAAAAGTAATATGCTAAATTTGCATATTACTTAAATAATTCTTAAAGAAATATACTAATTTTAAAACTAAATTTATATTTGCCGTTGTATAATAATCTCATAAATTTCAGTAATACCAGAAAGGAGCAAAAATGGAAGAGATAGTAAAGACTACCTGTCCATATTGCGGTACGGGCTGCGGCATTGATCTTATCGTGCGAAACGGTAGGATCGTAGATGCCAAACCTAGCAAAGACCACCACGTAAACGACGGCGAGCTTTGCTTAAAAGGAATGTTCGGTTGGGAGTTCGTAAACTCTCCTAAACGCTTAAGCCGTCCGATGATGAGAAAGCTAAACGGCGTCTACGACAAGCACGGCGAGCTTGAAGAAGTGAGTTTTGAGGAGGTTTATGATTTCCTCGCGGATAAATTTAAATCCACCGTCGCAAAATACGGCCCAAACTCGATCATGGGCTTTAGCTCGGCGCGCTCAAATAACGAAGACAACTACGTTTTCCAGAAATTTTTCCGCGCTCAGGGCAGCAACAACGTCGATCACTGCGCTCGTCTTTGACACGCTCCTACAGTGGCAGGTCTTGCCAACACGCTAGGAAACGGAACGATGACGAACGATTTGGTAGAATTCGCTACCGATACGGATGTATTTTTACTCATCGGCACCAACACGAGCGAGTGTCACCCGATCATCGCTATGCAGATGCAGCGCGGGCTTCAGCGCGGCGCCAAGATGATCGTCGTAGATCCAAAGCGCACCGATATGGCCAAAAAGGCCGATATTTTCCTGCAAATCCCGATCGGAGCGAATATCAAAACGCTAAACACGATGATGCACGTCATAATCGCCGAAAATTTGCAAGATAGCGAGTTTATCGAGAAATACTCCGAGGGTTTTGAATATCTAAAAGAGGCGGTTAAGGACTTTACGCCTGAGCGTTTCGAGCGCGAAACGGGCGTAAAAAAAGAGCTCATCATAGAGGCGGCTAGAATGTATGCTAAAGCAGGCGCGGCGGCGATTTGCTACACGATGGGCATCACGCAGTTTAGCGACGGCACGTCAAACGTCTTTTCGCTATCAAATTTAGCCGTTTTAACCGGAAATTTAGGCAAAAAGGGTGCGGGCGTAAATCCTCTGCGCGGTCAAAACAACGTCCAGGGCGCATGCGACATGGGCGCGCTACCTAACGTCATCCCGGCCGGTGCGGTAAATAGCCCTTACGCGCAGGAGCAAGCACGCAAAGTATGGCACTTTGAGCTAAATCCGGTTCCTGGCTTTAAGCTAACGCAAGCGCCGGATAAAATGGATAGCGGCGAACTAAAAGTACTATACGTCTACGGCGAAAACCCCGTAATGAGCGACCCTTGGACCGAGCACTTCGTCCACGCCGTGCACCATCTAGACTGCTTTATCGTGCAGGATTTGTTTTTCACGGAGAGCGCGCACAAGGCCGACGTGGTGCTACCTGCCGCGGGCTGGGGCGAAAAGGACGGAACGTTTATAAACACCTCTCGCCGCGTCCAGCGAACGCGCAAAGCTAGCGAGCCCGTTAGTGGCGTAGAGCCTGACTGGAAAGTCGTTTGCAACATCGCAAACCGTATGGGGCTAGAGGGATTTGATTTTGCTAGCCCTGAGCAAATTTGGAACGAGCTAAGAGAGCTCATGCCTAAATTTTTCGGTGGCATAAGCTACTATAGACTAGGCAAGCTAGGCGGCATCAGCTGGCCGTGCCCCGACGAGGAACACCCTGGTACGCCCGTGCTTTATGCAGATCACAAGTCCATGCTGCCTGGCGGTAAATTCCGCTTCGCGCCGGTGCTTTACGTAGAGGATAAAAACGAACGCGCAAAAGCAGAAGCCGAATTTAGAGCCAAGATGAATATCCCGGACGGCTATCCGGTTGGTAGCGGCGCGCTTAGCGAGGTGCCAGACGAGGTCTATCCGTGCCTATTTACGACAGGGCGCAAGGTCTATCACTACCACACAGGCACGATGACGAGAGAGTGCCCTGCCCTAGAGTACGGCGCCGGCGTAGAGGGCGCGCTCATAGAGGTAAGTCCCGATATCGCTCGCGAGAGAGAGCTAGAGGATGGCTGCTACGCGCTCGTGCAAAACAAACGCGGCCAGATCGCGGCCAAGCTTCGCATAAATCCGGATCTAAAAGAAGGCACGATATTTACGACCTTCCACTATAGCGAAGCCGACGGCAACGAGCTAGCAAACGCCGGCGATCCCGATCCGCTCTCAGGCATCACGCCGCTAAAGATGACGATAGCAAATATCAGGCGTCTAAGCGAAGATGAGTTTATCAAATTTAGAGAGCAAAACGAGATGTCGATGCACTCGGCAAATCCTTATTTGTCACCTGTTAGAGCGTAAATTTAGGGCGGGAGGCCGCCCTTTCTACTTAAATTTATCCATTTTTATTTTAAATTTATCCGCATTCAAATTTGACGAACTATCTATGTAAATTTAATGAATCTAAAGAAGCGCAAGTTAAATTTGACGCAGCCAAACTGCGTCAAATTTGATGAGATTAATCGCCCCTGCAATCTCGGCGAGAGCGAGCTAAATTTTAAGATTTTATTTTAAGCCTATCGCCAGCATAGTAGGCGAGCTTCCAGGTCGGAGTTTGCTTTAGGTCTTTAAAGCCGTAGCCGCGAGCCTTGACCCTATCGCCGTAGATTTTTTCTATCATTGCGGATTCTCCTACTAGCAGCGCCTTTGTCGAGCACATCGCCGCACAAACCGGTACTTTGCCTTCGGAAATTCTATCCTGACCGTACTCTTCGCGCTCGGCTTCGCTATTTGTCGGTAGCGGACCGCCTGCGCACATCGTGCACTTATCCATCGAACCTTTGGCGCCAAACACTCCCTCGCGCGGAAACTGAGGCGCGCCGAACGGACACGCGTATAGACAGTATCCGCAGCCGATGCAGATATCTTTGTCGTGTAGCACGACGCCGTCGGCTCTGATGTAAAAACAATCAACCGGGCAAACCAGCGAGCACGGCGCGTCCTCGCAGTGCATGCAGGCTATCGAGGTTGATATTTCCTTACCGGGTACGCCTTCGTTTAGCGTGATGACGCGGCGTCGGCGGATGCCAAGAGGCAGCTCGTGAGCCTCGTCACAAGCCACCGCGCAGCCGTTACAGTCGATACATCTATCGTCGTCGCAGTAAAATTTAAGTCTACTGTTATCGTTAAATTCGCTCATTTTACGCCTTTTCTATGCGGCATAGACCGCTTTTGGTTTCAGGGATTTGAGTGACTATATCGTAGCCGTAGTTAGCGACGGTATTTGCGCTCTCGCCTACCGCATAAGGCTTGGTGCCGTCAGGGAAATTACCCGTCATATCGACGCCTTGCATGTATCCAGCCCAGTGAAACGGCAAGAATATAGTATCTGGTTTAACCGACGGTACGACTCTAGCTCGTACTTTGATTTTCGTGCCTTCAGGCGAATGAATCCATACGAAATCCCAGTTTTTAATGCCGTGTTTAGCCGCAAGCTCAGGATGGATATCTGCAAACATCTCAGGCGTGATGCGAGATAGATACATACTAGCGCGCGTCTCCATGCCTGCGCCGCTAAAGTTTACAAGGCGTCCCGTAGTCAAATTTATCGGGAACTCTTTTGAGAAGTCCTTACTTAGCTGCAAGCTCTTGTATTTCGTAAATACGCGGTAGTGATTCGGCTTATCCTCAAAGCTCGGATACTTCTGCGCAAGGTCTTGGCGAGGCGTATGTAGCGGCTCTCTGTGCTGAGGTATCTGATCGACGAACGTCCAAACTACCGCTCTAGCTCTTGCGTTGCCGTACGGAGCGATGCCCTTTTCCATACATTTTTCGGCGATTATACCGCTACCGTCGGTCGCCCAATTAGCGCCCATTTTTTCGCGCTCTTCATCAGTTAGCGTGATGCCTAGTATCTTTTCGATGTTATCTTTTTTGATCTCCGGATACCCGCCGCTTTGAGCGCCGCCTACCGGCGCGCTACCGTCGGCTGCTAGCTGATTTACGCCGTTATGCTCTAGGCCGAAGCGGTTTCTAAAGCCCATACCACCTTGCATTACCGGTCTGTTTATATCGTATAAATTTGGACTACCAGGGTGCTTTTCCGTCCAGCAAGGCCACGGCAAGCCGTAGTATTCGCCAGCTACCTCGGTGCCCTCTTTGCCCATTAGCGTTTTTTCGTCAAATTTATCCCAGTTTTCTTGGTGCTTTTTGAGCCTTTCCGGA
>CAURMS010000023.1:0-11399 GCA_963526085.1 uncultured Campylobacter sp.
CGGGAAAGACGAGCCGCCCTACTCAAAGATATTTTTATGCAAGATTTCTTCTAGCACCACCGTCGCGTAGCTGCCTTTTTGTAGCGTGAAATTTATCGTAAAATGCGCTTTTTCCTCGTTGTATTTGTAGCTCGTATCCTCCAAATAGCACCACGCAAAGCGCCTTGAGCCTGTCATCTTAGCTTTATATTCGTTTGCCTGCGCGAAAATTTGATCCTCTACTACCTTCGCCGCGCCCTGCGCCTCATACGCCTTCGCGCCCGCGATCAGCCCGCAGCTAGTGATATCCCTAGCGTCAAAGCGCGCGCCCTCCGCGTCCAAATCCTCGCACAAAAAGCACTTGCCGTGCGGGTAGTGCCCCAAAACTTCGCCCTCTATCAGCTTAAAAAATCTCTTTTGCGATTTTAAATTTTTCAAATTTTCGCCGCCCAGATACGGGTAAATTTGAGCTAGCTCGCCTAGGCTAAAATCCTGCGCAAACCTCGAAATCTCCACGCGTTTGCTAAGCCAGCGGTTAAAAAGATCGCTTTGATATGCCGAGATCAAAAAGTCGTTTAGCTTTGGATTTTTGCTCTTTTTGCCGTTTACGGTGCCCGATTTTAGCAGCTCCAGCCCGCTTTGCGCATTGTCGCCGTATTTGCCGAAGCGCTGATAGCCAAAGTAGTTAGCATAGCCGGTCTCGTCAATATTTCGCACGGCTTGTTCCAGCTTTGCCGCTTCGCTAGGCATCACTTTTTTTAGGCGGATGAAAAAACTATTGCCCCTTAAATGCCCGATACGAAGCTTATTATCGTGCGCGGCGAGGCTTAAAATTTTCATCTTTTCGTGGCTAAAATTTGCAAGAGCCGCCTCAAATTTACGCGGCATCGAGATAAACTGCGTCGTCATACCTTGCTTGTCTTTTAGCCCCGCGTAGCCAAAGTCCCGCATCTTTACGCCGCTAACCTCGCTTAGAGCGTGCAAGGCTTCTTGCGTCGTCATATCTTTTTTGCAGATTTCAACGATGAGGTGCTCGCCCTGCCCGCTAAATGCGTAAAGCGGGATCTCGCGCACCACAAAATCGTCCGAGTTTTTACTAAAATACGCATTAATGGGCGCGTGAGTGAGCGCGTAGAGAGGCTTAAAAATGGTGGTTTCTTGCATTGCTTTTAAATTTTCCTTTCGTGATTTTGGCAAAGATCGTGATTTTCGTGCGGGTTTTGCGTGCTAGGCTTAAGATTTTGGCGCGGTTTTTCGGACTAAACGTAAATAAAATCTCGTATTCCTCGCCGCTATTTAGCTCTTGTTTGCTTAGCCGCTTGGTAAATTTAACCCCACACCGACTCTGCGCGCAAAGCTTGGCTAGATCTACGCCAAGCCCGTCTGAGACGTCCATAGCAGCGTTTATCTTATCCGCTGCGGCGTAGAAAAATTTATCTTTTAAAACAGGCCTTTTAAAGCGCGAATTTGATGCGACCCGTCCGCCGTTTAAAAGCGTCCTAAGCCCTTTTAGACTCTGCCCGAGCTCGCCCGTAAAAGCAACCAAGTCGCCCTTTTTCGCGCCGCTTCGTAAGACCGCCTTGGCTCTAAGGCGCGAGATAATCGTAACGCTAAGCAAAATTTTATCGCTGCCGATCGTGTCGCCGCCGATGATAGTGACGCCGTATTCGTCACAAACGTCGGAAAATCCTTTATGTAGCGCCGATATCTGCGCCGCGCTCGTTTTTTTTGGTAGCCCAAGTCCAAGAAGCACAAATTTAGGCTCGGCGTTCATCGCGACGGCATCGGAGAGATTTACCAGCATGGCCTTACGCGCGATCTCCTCCATACTAAGCCATCCTGCTAGGAAGTGCGTCCCCTCGCAAAAAAGATCCTTACTATACACCCACTCTCCGCGCTCATGCGATACGACGGCGCCGTCGTCGCCGATGAAGGAGTTGCTAAATTTATCGATTATTAGGCGTTCTTTATCCATTTTGCGATTTTATAAAATTCGGGCTAAAAAGGCGCTTGAAAAACGAATTTATTTAAGCGGCTCGGCAAATTTAACCTCTCAAATTTGCCGAGTTTAAAAATCTATCCGAAAATCTCAAATTTACTAAACAGCTCGGGCTCATCTTTTACTATGCCGCGCTTAACGAGATCAGCTACGACATTGCGGTCGCAGTCGGTTTGCAACGGCCAGCCGCGCGTATAGCCCTCAGCCTCGCCTTTTGCGGTCGCGTCGATACAGACCGCGCCCTCACGCACGTAGATATCGCGCAATGCATCGATGTTATTTGTTACGCGCCAAAGCAGCATATACTGATTTTCCAGACGGTTTTCGGGACCGACGAAAACAAGTAGTTTAAAGTGCTCTTTAAATTTCAAAAGCTCATCAAAAACCTCTTTTACGAGGCGGTTTTTGTCAAATTTGACGACGCAAATCGGCGTTTTGGTATTTGTTTTAAACTGCACGAGCTGCGTTAAATTCGGCTCTACTTCTTTAATTTTAGCCAGCAGCGCGGCATCATCCAAAAGCGCAGGCGCAGGCGTCGAAAAATCCTGCGTCGCGTCGATTCCCAGCTTGCCGCCAAAGCACGAGTTCGGGCTCGCGTGATCGAGCTGATCGCACACGCCCTCGCTGATTAGCAAGCTTTTATCGCCGAAGCGGTTTAAAATATGCTCCGCAAGCACGTCATAATCGCTCAAATTTGGCCCGTCCTCGCCGACGAAAACCGCGTGTTTGACGAAGCTCATCTGCCCTACGCCCCAAAATGCGTGCATAGCCTGTTTTGCGTGCGCCGGATAAAGGGCGTTGATTTTAGCCAAAATCAGGTTGTGAAAGACGCCGTTTTCAGGCATGTTGTAGTCTAAAAGCTCCGGCACCGTCGTACGCAAAAGCGGCAAGAAAATGCGCTCGGTCGCCCAGCCCATATACTTATCTTCAAGCGGCGGTTTGCCGACCACGGTCGCGTGAAACAGGGGCTCACGCTTGCTAGTTATCGCCATAACCTCCATCACCGGAAACGGCCCCACTGGCGTATAAAAGCCCGTGTGATCGCCAAACGGCCCTTCAAGCTCAAATTTATCCGTATCAACAAAGCCCTCGATCACGTAGTCCGCATCGTGCGGGACGTAAATTTCATTCGTCAGCGATTTTACGAGTTTGGCCGGCTCTTTGCGGATAAAGCCGTAAAGCAGCAGCTCAAACACGCCCTTTGGTAGCGGCGCCTGACCGCACCAGATATAGAGCGGATCGCCGCCGATTGCTACCGAAACTGGCATTTTTTTACCTGCGCGCTTGTATTCGTTAAAGAAATTCGCACCGTCTTTGTGGATCTGCCAGTGCATGCCGAGGCGATTTTTATCGTAAATTTGCAGTCGGTACATGCCGACGTTTTGCAGTTCGCCGTCTAGACTCTGCGTGTAAACCTGCCCCATCGTGATAAAGGCCCCGCCGTCAAGCGGCCACGTCTTTAGCGCGGGAAGCGAGAGTAGATCGACGTCATCGCCCATAAATTTGACCTGCTGACACTCGCCCTCGCCTTTTAATCTTTTTGTAAAAATTTTTCTCATCTCAAACAAATACGCGGCAAAATTTAGCTTTTCGCCAAAGCTCTTTGGCTTTTTAGGTTTTAAAAGTTTTTCTATCTCGCTCGCGATCTCGTCAGGCTCGCGTCCGAAAATAAGATCTAAAGCGCGCTTTGAGCCGTAGATGTTTGTTAGCACTGGAGCAAATTTGCGCCCCGTTTTTTTGCAGATAGGATTTGTAAAAAGCAGCGCCTGCGAGTTTTCGCGCTTGACCTCGATATAGCTTGCGTGCGCGATCTCCAGATCGATATCCGCGGGCTCGTCGATGACGCGCAGCAGGCCGTTATCTTTTAGAAGCTTGATGTAGTCCATATTTCGCCTTTTTGATTTTTGGGCGATTTTAGCCAAAAATAGCTGAAAAAGGCGAAGTAAAGCCTAAAATGGTTATTTATCGCACGCGCCGATAGCTCGCAAGATGGCGATCATTCCCTCGGCCGCCACGTCGTTCGTGATCTTGCCGGCGTCGTTAAAATAGTAAAAATTCATCACTCTAGCGCTAAATTTACGCCCAGTCGCCGCAACGCCCGCAAAGTAATGCTCATGCGTACCCGTGCATAGCCAATACACCGCCACGCAGCGCTCGTCCGCCACCATGTCTTGCATCGCCCACTGCACGTCGGGGAAGCTATCTCGCATCATCTTTACTACCGCAAAGTACCCCCTCTCTGCCGTAAAGCGGCTCTGGCGAAGCGGGCGTGAGAAATGGCGCTTTTGGATCCACCAGCTCTTTTAGAGCCGCAGCGTCTGCGCTGTTTATAGCCTTTTCAAAGCGCTTCATAGCAGCTTTATTTTGCGATATTTTATCCGCGTTTTGGCTTGCGGCGTTTAGCGCGCTAGGTAGCGCCGCAGCTCCCGAAACGGCGGCAAATTTTAGAAAATTTCGTCTTTTTGGCTACTTTAAAAATATCACGCGTCAAATTTGACCTATAAATTTACCTTAAGACGTCTTAAAAAGATAGCATTTAGAATTTGATCAAAGCCGCTCTGTCATTATAAACTCGCCAGGGCTTATCTGAGGCAGATCAACCTCGTTTTAGACGTGCAAAAGTCGAGTCTTATTATCTGTCACGCCACTGATAATAAGTTTAAAAATTTATCCTCTTTATAGGCGTGTGATAGGTGCAACTTTTTAGTATCAGGCTACGCCGCTTCGGCGTTTTTAGAAGCGAGCGAGATACGAAATCCCGCTAGACTCGTCACTTTGCCCTAGCTTTGCGACGTTTATCTCGTCAAATTTACCCGGCGATTAAAAGTTATTTTTGAGGTAGTCTCGCATTTCAACCTTCAAATTTGAGCTTTTGTAGAAATTTTTATAAGTAAAAAGCTAGTGCACGGGCTCCAAATCAACCTGCGCAAAAAGCGCGGAAATAAAGAGCCCATGCGGATTTCCCTCACGAGTTAGTCATCTCCTCGGCGCGTTTTAGCAGCTCCTTTGCGCCCTTGCCGATAAATATCCGTCCAAGCTCGGCGCCCACGCTCTTCCACTCGCTTTTTTGCGCGACGATATTTTCGCGTATACTCTCGCTACCGTCTGGCAGTCCCACGACTGCGCGTATCTCGATCTTGTTGCCGTTTAAATTTGCATTTACGCCGATAGGCACCTGGCAGCCGCCCTCTAGCACCGCAACAAAATCACGCTCCACGGTCGTCTCTATCACAGCTTTTTCGTCTTTTAGGAACTCTATCAAATTTAAAATTTCAGCGTCCTCTCTAGCCTCGATACCTAGCGCGCCCTGCCCCATCGCAGGCACCATCTGATCTAGCTCAAACGGCACGATATGCGCGACTTCGGAGCGTAAATTTAATCGGTTCACGCCCGCCATCGCTAGGATAATCGCGTCAAATTCGCCCTCTTTTAGCTTACGCAGGCGGGTTTGGACGTTGCCTCGCAGCGAGATTATCTCAAGATCCGGACGCATCGCTAAAAGCTGCATCTTACGGCGCAGGCTCGTCGTGCCCACTCGCGCGCCCTGGGGCAGATCCTCAAATTTAGCGTATTTTTCGCTTAGCATCGCATCCCTCACATCCTCGCGCGAGCAGATCGCGGCCAGCACCAGCCCCTCTGGGAAAACGACGGGCACGTCTTTTAGGCTATGCACGGCGATATGCGTTTCGCCGCTTAGCATGCTGTCTTCTAGCTCTTTTGTAAACAGTCCCTTGCCGCCGATTTTAGCCAGCGGGGTGTCAAGGATCACGTCGCCTTTGGTTTTCATGCCTGTTAGCTCGACCGCGATTTTCGGATGGCGTGATAGAATTTTATCCCTGATATGCTCGCTCTGCCACATCGCCAGCACGCTTTTTCTCGTTGCGATTTTTAGTTTTTCCATATTTGCCTCTTTTCTTCTACGACTTCGACGTCAATGATCTCGCCGTCATCGCACGGTTTGTCACGTCCGCTTTCAAATTTTTCGTAATAATATTCGCTCCCGCTCTTGCGCTCGCCACCGTTTTTTAAATTTGCAAAAAATGCAACCGCTACGATCGCCGCGCCAAAAACGTCGGTGATAAGCCCCGGGATAAACATAAAAAAGCCCCCGATCGCCATACCTACGCTACTGAAGACGTCTGCGGGCTTAAAAAACGCGATATTGCTCGTGAGCTGAAAAAATCCGACGCGAAATATAAAAAATAGTCCCAAAACGGCCGACGCAATAACCTCTAGGACTAAATTTAAAAATCCGTATGCGTGGATGAAAAAATACGCCGCTACGATCTCTAAAACGACGTAGGGCGTAAAAAAATGCCTTATCATAAGCTCTTTAGTCGCACTAAAATTTCGTCGACTTTGACAGTTTCTTTAGTTAGTCCGTCGCGCGTGACGAGCTCGACCGTGCCTTCTGCTAGCCCCTTGCCCACGATCACGGCATAAGGAAAGCCCATTAGCTCAAAATCGTTCATTTTTACGCCAAAGCGCTCGTTTCTATCGTCAAGCAGCACAGAAATGCCAGCCGCGCGTAAGTTCTCGTAAATCTCCTGCGCAAATTTGACGCCATCTTCGTCTTTTAAATTTGAGATGATGATTTCAAATTTAAACGGAGCTAGGGTTTCGTTCCAGATTATGCCTTTTTCGTCGTGCTTGGCCTCGACGGCGACAGCGACCAGACGGCTAACGCCGATGCCGTAGCAACCCATGATAAACGGTTTTGCTTTGCCGTTTTCGTCCAAAAACGTCGCACCCATCGGCTCTGAGTACTTGGTGCCTAGCTTAAATATATGCCCGACCTCGATGCCTTTACTAACGCTTAAATTTCCGCCGCAACAAGGGCACTTATCGCCGGCTTTGACCGCGGTTAGGTCTTTGAAACGATCGGCGTTAAAGCTGCTAACGCTAACGCCGACGAAGTGATAATCTCGCTCATTTGCGCCGCAGATCATCTGCCTTTCGCCTTCAAGCTCCTTATCGATGTAAAACTCTACACCCTTTAGCCCGACCGGCCCGCAAAATCCGCCCACAAGCCCGGCTGCCGCGATCTGGGCTTCAGTCGCGTCCGCTAGCTCGAGCGCCCCGCATGCGTTTTGCGCTTTGACCTCTTGTAGCTCATCTTCGCCGCGCACGAAAAATACCACGATTTTCTCGCTCTTTTCGCCTTTATCGCCGATAAAAATCGCCTTTTTTATCACCGCTTTTATACAGTAAAACTCATCGACTCTAAAAAACTCCGCCACGTCTTTGATAGTTTTAGCGTTCGGCGTTAAAAATTTAGCCGCGTCAGCCTCGGGCCGCTCGGCCTGCGTCGTTCGTTTTGCGCGGGTTGCAGCTTCTATATTTGCGGCATAGTCGCAGTTCTCGCAGACGATGATATCGTCCTCGCCGCTATTTGCAAGCACCATAAACTCTTTACTTCCGCTGCCGCCTATCGCGCCGCTATCGGCTCTAACCGCGCGGAAATTTAGCCCAAGGCGAGTAAAAATTTCGCTATAAGTTTTCTCCATCAGGTCAAATTCACGGTCCAGATCCTCGGCGCTTGCGTGAAAGCTATATCCGTCCTTCATCAAAAACTCGCGCCCTCTAAGTAGCCCAAATCTCGGCCTCGCTTCATCTCTAAATTTGGTATTGATCTGATACAAATTTAGCGGCAGCTGCTTATAGGACGTCACTTTGCCTCGCACGAGCGCGACGACGCTCTCTTCGTTTGTCGGGCTTAAAACGAAGTCGTTTTCCTTGCGGTCCTTAAAGCGCAAAAGCTCCTTGCCATAGACGTCAAAGCGTCCGCTCTCGCGCCAAAGATCAGCCGACGTCACGAAGCTCATCGAGATCTCCTGCGCGCCCGCCTCGTCAAGCTCCTCTTTGACGATATTTTTTATATTTTCAAGCACTCGTTTGCCAAGCGGCAAAAAGTTGTAAAGTCCGCTACCTACCTGCTCGGCGTAGCCCGCTCGGAGCAAAAATTTATGACTTGCCAGACTCGCGTCTTTTGGCGCTTCTTTTGCCGTCGGCGCGTAAAGTTTGCTAAATTTCATTCGTTCTCCCATTCAAATTCGTTATTTTCTTCTTGCGGCGTTTGCTCCGCGATGTTAAAGATTTCCCCGACGGCTCTTAGTTGCGCTTCACTTCCCGCAGCGCCCGCTAGGCTTTTTAAATTTATCGTCGGCGAGTGCAAAAACGCCTTAAAAACCTGATGTATGAGGCGGTACGCTTCATCTTTGTCGCTATGTTTTAGATAGCCCTTTTTTAGGGCTTTTGCGAGTTCTCTCTCGGCGCACTCCTTTGCCTGCTCTCTAATGCCTTTGATTAGCGGCGTGACGGCTAGTTCGCGCAGCATTTGGAAAAACGCCGCCGTATTTCGCCCGACGATGCCGTATGCGATCTGCGCTTGCTCCTCGCGCAGGGCTAGGTTTTTATTTACGATCTCTTGCAAGTCGTCCACGGCGTAAATTTTGATATTTTCGCTCTGCGTGATCGCGATATCGCGCGGTACGGCTATGTCGAAAAAGTAGCGTTTAAACTCCTTTGGCTCCACCATCGAGTCAATCAAAACGGGGTGTGGCGCGGCGGTCGCGGAAAATATGATTTGATATTTATTTATATACTGCGCTACGTTTGAAAGCGCGTCGTATTCGTTATTATCCCCCAGCGTCAAGGCTAAATTTTTAGCGCGCTCTTTGTTTCGGCTGACGATTATCGTTCGCGCGCCGCTTGCGATTAGATGCTTTGCGGCTAGCTCAGCCATCTCGCCAGCGCCCACTATCACGGCCACCATGCCGTTTAGCGTGCCGAAAATTTCCTTTGCTTTCGCTACCGCGACGCTTGAGACCGAGATCGGATTTTTGGAGATTTCGGTTTTGTTTCGCACCTCCGCCGCGCACTTAAAGGCAAACTCCATCGCTCTACCGAGCTTTGCGCCGCATTTGCCGTTAGCTCGGGCAAATTTATACGCCTCTTTTAGCTGCCCCGCGATCTGCGTTTCGCCGATAACAAGACTATCTAGCGAACTAGCAACGGCAAAGAGATGATGCACGGCGCCGTTATCCTCGTAGATGTCGGCTCTGCTTTGAAGCTCCTCAAAAGGGATGCCGCAGATGAGCGACATGCAGGCGATGATGTGCTTGCTAGCGCCTTCGACCGTCTTTACGCTAGCGATTATTTCGACGCGGTTGCAGGTGCTTAGCACCATACATTCGTTGATGTTTTGGCTGGAGCTAATGAGGCGTAAAATTTCGTTTTTGCGCTCGATGTTAGAAAAAGAGAGCTTTTCGCGCACGGATATATCGGTGTTTTTATGCGTAAAGCTCACGCTTGCGTAATGCATTAAAATTCCCTATCTATCATTGATTTTACGATGTTTTCTAGGCCGTCTACGTTAAATTTTTCTACCGATTTTATCGCCTGCTCGCCTAAATTTTTCGCCGCTTCTATGCTTTTTTTTATCGAGCCCGTTTCGTTCATCTTCGCCCTCACCCAGCCTCGCTCGGACTCGCTAAGATCCTTTTTAAATAGGCTTTTTAGCTTCTCTTTGTCCGCTTCGTTTAAGCTTTCGTAAAGATAAATATAAGGCAGCGTCGTTTTGCCCTCTTTAAAGTCGCTGAAATTTGGCTTTCCAAGCGTTGCGGCATCTTGCGTGACGTCCAGGATGTCGTCGATTATCTGAAAAGCTAGGCCTAGGTTTTTACCGTAAATTTTAAAATTACGCGCGTCAAGCCCAGCCAGCATCGCTCCAACCGCGGCAGCAGCCTCGATCAAAACGGCGGTTTTGTAGTATATCATAGTTTCGTATGCGGATTTATCGTCGTTAAATTTAGCCGATAGATCCACGTCCATCATCTCGCCTATGCTTAGCTTACTAACCGCGCCCGATATCTCGCCCGCGATCTCGTGCGGAAACTTAGATAACTCATAAAAGCCCTTCGAGTAGAGGATATCGCCCAGCATCACGGCGTTTTTGGTGCCGAAGCTCGCGTTTATACTAGGGCTTCCACGCCTCGTGTTCGCGTCATCTATCACGTCGTCGTGAAGTAAACTAGCTAGGTGAATAAGCTCTATAATCGCGCAAATTTTAAGACTCTGCTCGCTTTCGCCCGCTATTTTTAAAAGCAGCTTAGAGCGCAACTTTTTGCCCGAATTTATCTGCGCAAACATAGCGTTTGCAGGCTCGTATCCAAGCTCAGCGATAAAATTTTTCATTATCAGATCGATTTTTTCCATTTAGGCTCACTTAAATTTTGCTTTTATTTGGCGTTTTGCGCGCCGTTTTGCTTTTTGGGCGGATCTAAAAACTCAACATCCACGCGCTGCTCGTCGTCGTTTATCAGCACGCGAAATTTCGCTACGCCTTGCTTAAAATCCTCAAAAACTAGATAAAGCGCGACGCGGTCGCTAGGCGGGTACTTGAGGTCAGGTATCAAAGTCTGCTTATAGGTCTCAAGGCCGCGCCTTAACGACATAACAAGCTGTCGAGGATAGTTTCGGTAGCGCGAATGCACGATGATATTCGTGTTATCAAAAAGCGTCCAGCGAAAGTCGAAGCTCTCGCGCTCGTCCGTGCCTTTTTTGGTCACGAAAACCCGCGCCCACTCGTCTTTTTTGAGCTCAAAAAGGTGCTCTTCCTCGAAATTTACCGCGCCGAAAGCCAGCGATAAAAACAACGAAAATATAACGGCTATTTTACTCATTTTGACTTAAAATATCCCCACTAAGCCCGATATAAATGTCGTTTAGACGCTCATTTATCAGAGTTTGATTTTGAGAAATAAACGAATTTTGCGCCGTTTCGTCAAAGCCGCTTTTTTCGCAAAATTCGCTCATCGCGATAAATTTTTCAAAGGTCTTTTCAAGCTCGTTTTCGACTAAGTTTTTGTTCGCGTTAAATAAAATTTCAAAGAATTTTTCTCTCGGACTTTGAGAAAATATATCATAATCCATAAATTTTAAAACCTTTCGCAAATCTTAAAATACATACTATTTTTTGTAAAATATTACCTAAAATCATACGCATTATAATACGCTAAATTTTTATAACTTTTCGATATATAGGGCTGCTTCAGCCACCGTAAAGACATTGTCACAACTTGGACTTTGGCTACCAAAGCCCCAGCAAACGTTTAGATATTTCATATCAGCATTGCGTGCGGCTAGCTCATCTTTTTTACTATCTCCGACAAATATCGCTTTATCAAATTTGCCTGATTTTAATATCAAATTTAGCATCGCGGGATCTGGTTTTTGAGGTACGTTTTCGTCCGCTCCCAGTATGAGATCAAAAAATTTAAATATCCCGCTTCTTTGCAAAATTTCATCCAAGGTGTATCGCGGCGCATTGCTAGCTAGAGCGACGAAATGCCCCGCCTCTTTTAACCCGGCTAGCAGTCCCTTGACGCCATCATATGCAGTAGCGTATTCGCGGTAGTTT
>CAURMS010000024.1:0-11337 GCA_963526085.1 uncultured Campylobacter sp.
CTGTACGACCGCTCAAGATTGCTCAAACTGTGTTGGATAAATCTTATTTTTGGAGTGGCTTCTGGGTAAATTTTAACGCAGTCTATATAAAAAGATATATAAGCGCAACCGTAAATTTCCACACTGAAATTTACGTTAAATTTATTTAAATAGGTTAGACTAAGCCCTTAAAATTTTATTTTAAGCAAAACCTAAGTAAAATACGCGATAAAAATTAAAAAGAGGAATTAATTGTGGGATTTAAGAATATTATAGAAAAATTTGCAGTAAATTACGCTCATAATTCTATTCAAAAATCACTATACAACGAATTTAACATAGATATTTTAACCACAACCTACACTAAAACTCCAAAAAAAGACAAAAAGTACATGCTCTACGCGCACGTGCCCTTTTGTCACACGTTTTGCCCGTATTGCTCGTTTCACAAGTACCACTACGAGCAGGAGCTTGCGAAAATTTACTTTGAAAATTTACGTGAGGAGATGAGGCAAGTCAAGGAGGCCGGCTTTGATTTTAGCTCGCTTTACGTGGGTGGCGGCACGACGCTTATCAACGAACCTGAGCTAGAAAAGACGTTAAAACTCGCAAAGGATCTCTTTAGCATCGAAGATATCTCGGCCGAGAGCGATCCAAACCACATCTCGCCGGGGAGCCTTAGCTGTTTTGACGGGCTTATCGACCGCTTAAGCGTAGGCGTGCAAAGCTTTGATAACGAGACACTAAAAAGAGTCGGCAGATATGAGAAATTTGGCTCAGCTGAAGAGACGAAAAGAAAGCTCGAGAACGCTCTGGGCAAGATCCCGGTCATCAGCCTTGATCTCATCTTTAACCTGCCAAATCAAACAAAAGAGCAGCTCATAAACGACATAAACGTCGCAAAATCGATCTCTCCGCAGCAGATCACCTTCTATCCGCTTATGAAATCAGAGCTAACGAGAGAGAACATCGCTCGCTCGCTTGGCGTCTCAAACGTCGATAACGAGCGCGAATTTTACGAGATCATCGTGAGCGAATTTGCTAAGAGCGGATATAGACAAAGCAACGCCTGGGCGTTTTCAAATGAAAAAAGCGCAGTCCTTCGCGACGAATATGTAGGCTCAAATTTAGAGTACGTGGGCGTTGGCAGCGGTGCATTTAGCTTCTTGGACGGCGAGCTTGTGATAAATGCCTTTAACCTGCTTGACTATGGCAGAAAGGTCAAAGATAGGCAAAGCCCGGTCATCGCAAAATGCGCATTTAGCAAAAAAGAGAGGCTAAAATATACGTTTTTAACAAGGCTCTTTGACGGTGCGGTCGATATCAAAGCCTACAATGAGCAAAACGATGCGAACATCAACAAAGACCTATTTGTCGAGCTTAGCTTGCTAAAGCTAGTAAACGCGATCTACGAAGAAAACGGCGTCATAAAGCCGACATTTTTTGGCAAATACATCTGCGTCGTACTCATGCGTGACTTTTACGCGGGCATGGACAAGGTGCGCGCGATATTTAAAAACGACGCGAAGATCAAACGCAGCAAAGTGCTTCACATCATGAGCGAAGACACCGAGCAAAAATTTGAACAAAATATTATCCAGCCGCGAGCCGCTATGTAAATTTGACGCGATTTTGCTGTCAAATTTGCTTTTTACGCAGACTGCTTTAAATTTATCACGAAAATAACCCGCCCAAGCTTGTTTAAATTTAATTTATGCTAAATTTCGCCCCGAAAGCGACCTTGCGGACGCAAATTTTATCAAAGGCGAAGCGGTGGATACGGATAAATTTTTAAGCGAAATTTGGGGTGCTCTTAAGCTCTTTTTGGATCCCAAAACGCAAATTCTCGCAGACGAGCGAAGCTTAGCCGTTTTGCTCGCGGCAGATGCGGAGAATTTCGATAGATTTATGGCGCTAAAGGAGTTTAGAGATATCCTTCACGCACTTGGGCTAAAGGCCGACATATACAGCCTCCAGTACGCCCAGCTAGGCGCTATAAACGCTCTAAAATCCGCAAAAATCTCAAAATCAAAACTACTCGCCGCGCTAGAAATCCTACAAACCGAAAACGTAATCACCGCCGCGCATTTTAGCAGGCTTGCGGCGTTTTTGCGCTCTCTTAGCGCGGATCTGCCCGCAGGGAACGAGCAAGAGGGCGCAAATTTTAAAAAATCAGACGTCTTTCATCAAAAAGTAGACGCGCTAAACGATATCTGCGAGCGAATTTTATCGCTAAACCCGTACGCGCACGTAGCAAACGCGGCAGCAAAAGCGCGGCAAAAAGCGCGTGAGCTAGAGTTTAGCGTCGCGGTTACCGGCGTCATAAACGCAGGCAAATCAACTCTGCTAAACGCACTGCTGGGCAAGAAAATCCTGGGCGCATCAAACGTGCCAGAAACCGTAAATTTGACCGTGCTAAAGTATGCGCCCGAGCCTTTTGCAAAGGTAAATTTTTGGAGCGAAGCGGAGCTAAAAGAGCTTGGCATAGCGCAAGATCAAGATGACGAAATAGCTCAAATTTACGGCGGCGCAGGCATCAAATTTGAGAGCGATCCGAGCGAAACGGCGCAAAATTTAAGCGGCAAATTTGACACGGACGGCGGCGAATCAAAAGCCGCATTTAAAAGCTCTAGTGCGGATCAAATTTGCTCCAACCAGCCCGCTAGCAAAACCGTAAAAACTGACGAAATCAAGCTCTACACCTCGGCGGACTCCAAATACGCTAAATTCGTAAAAAGCGTCGAACTCTACGAAAATTTGGAGCTTTTAAAGGATAATGTGCGCATCATCGACACGCCGGGCATCGATGACGCGGTGACTCTGCGCGAGGAACTGGTACGGCGGTTTATGCGGGAGTGCGACCTCATGGTGCACCTTATGAACGTCTCGCAAAGCGCCACGCAAAAGGATCTTGACTTCATCGTTTCAAGCTTGCAAAACTCGCATGCCGTAAAGCTCGCCGTGCTACTCACGCATGCGGACGTGCTAAAAGAAGGCGAGCTAAACGAGGTCGCCGCCTACGCCAAAAAGAGCGTCGAGGAGCGCACGAGGGAGCTGGGTATCGGGGTGGAGTTTTTCGCTGTGAGCGCTAAAAGCTATTTTGAGGACGGACAAAATAGCGGCGTCGAGGAGTTTAAGGAGTATCTTTACGAAACGCTTTTTGGCCCTAGCGGCCAAAAATCGCGCCTTGGTATCGAGGCGTATAAAAAGGAGCTCGGCCGCGTCTGCGCGCAGTTTGCGGCGGATACACAAAGCGAGATTTTAAAGCTAACGGGTTCAAATTTGAGCTTGTCGCAAAAGCTCGCTGAGCTAAACGAGCAAAAACCGCGCTAGATAGCCGCCTAGAGAACGTAAGAGACGCGGTAAAAGAGGAGCTAGAGCGCCTAGATACGGCTAAGACGGCCGCTAGCTACGAGCTAGGGCTAAAATCTCTAGCCCAGACGCTAAAGCAGCGCATCGCAGATGACGTAAACTATGCGGCCGCCAAAAAACAAAAGATCGACCCGCAGCGTCTGGCTCGTATCGCGCAAACGACGATCAAAGACGGCGTCATCGTCCTAATGCGCCAAAACCGCAACGAAATCGTGCGGCAAATCGACGCATGTGTGCAAAATATCGCGCTAAAATTTGGCGAATTTGATGACAAAACGGTGGCGGTAAAGGTCTTTAGCATAAACGATTATTTGAGCTCAAAAGGGATAAATTTAGAGTGTGCCCAGGTCGCAGATGCGGTGGCTGGCGCCGCAAACTCGGGCGCGCAAGGCGTATCCGAGGCTGCCAAACTAGCCGCAGAGGAGTTTTTGGACGCCCAGCGGATTAAAAATTTCGTTTTCGAGCTTAGCGAATTTGAAAAAAGCGAGTTTAAAAAGCGTATCGAAGCCGCGCTAAAAGAGCAGGAAAAGGCGCTAGCGATCAGTGAAGAAGCGCTAAAAATCGAGCTTGCCCAGCTGGTGCAAACTAGCGGAGCGAGCTCGCGGGAGCTAGAGCGACTAAACTCGCAAAGCGAGGCGATAAATGCTATAAATTTGGAGCTGCAAAGTGTTTGAAGAGTTTATAAACGCGTATAAAACGCGGTATTTTAAGATATTTTCGGACGATTTTCACGGACGATTTAGGCAGCTGCAAAACGAGCTAACCGAGCCCAAATTTCACCCAAGCGCCGAGCTAGAGCGCGAGCTAAATAAGCTCGATCTATTTTTATCCGGCCCGCTTACGGTCGCTATAGTCGGGCAGTTTTCTAGCGGCAAATCGACGTTTTTAAACGCGCTTTTGGGTAGCGAAATCTTGCCATCAGGTCTAACTCCCGTGACCTCAAAGCCGACCTTTATCAGATACGGCGCCGCGCCAGGACTTAGCGTGCTTTACGAAAACGGCAGAGAGCTGTATCTGGGCGTCGAGGAGATCGGGCGATTCGTCGATCAGCGCGTGTTTGGCGACGACGTGAGCAGGCTTTGCGTCTACGCGCCCTCTGAAATTTTAAAGTCGGTAAATTTCGTCGATACGCCGGGGCTAAACTCGCTCTCAAAGGCCGATACCGCCGTCACGCACGAAGTGCTAAAAGACGTCGCGGGCGTCATCTGGCTAAGCCTCGCCGACAATGCCGCGCGCGCTAGCGAAGCCGCGCAGATCGAGGAGTTTTTAGCTGGCGGGGGCAAAACGGCGATCTGCTTGCTAAATCAAAAAGATAAGCTAAGCAAGGACGAGCTTGAGCGCCTCAAAACTCACGCGCAAACGACGTACGGGCGATTTTTCGAGCGCATTATCGCAGTTTCCGCCAAGCAAGCCGTAAAAGCCCAAGCTGTGAGCGATGCGGCGCTTTTGGCAGAGTCGAATTTTGGCGCGGCGATAAGCGCTATCCGAGAGCTTTTTGGCGGCGAAGAGATAAAAGAAAAGTTCGTACGCGAAAAGTGCGCTAGACTGGTCGCCGTAAACGCTGCTCAGCACGAAAAAATCGCTAAAATTTACGAAAAAGCCGGCGAGATAATCGTTAAATTTGATGCCGAGCTGGAGTCAAATTTAAGAGCCGTGCAAGAAAATTTTAAACCGAAAATCGAGCTAGCCTTTAACGAGCTAAAACACGTCGCAAAGCTCGTTGCAGACGAGATATTAGCCAGCCTAAAAAGCGTGAAAAAGTATAAATATTCGCCGCGAAAAACGCTGCTAAAGGGCGAGTATTTTGAAGCCAGCTCGTATGAGGCGGTGGATTTTGACAGCGACGAGGTATTTTCAAAACTCATCTACAACGACGTGAAATTCGCCAAATTTTTTAGAACGTATAAGCGGGGCTTAAGCGCGTTGCAAGAAGAAATCGGCGTTGCGCTAGATGAAATTTACGCACGGCTGGAGCGCGAATTTATGATTTATAAATCAGAATTTGAAAATGCCCAAAAGGAGGACGAAACGCACTCTGATACCGTATTTGCCGACGTTAGGACGTATGCTGGGCAGGTGTATAGGACGTTTTTGCGAGACTATGAGACGGCGAAATTTAAGGGACTGCAAAAAACGGCGCTGTTTTTTGAAAAGCTAAACCTTAAAGTCGCCGCAAATTACGAAAACGCCGTCAAGATCACCGTGTATTTTCTAAAAGAAAAGATCGCGGGCTCGATGCGCGCACACGAGCAAAACGGCTTTGCGCTCTTTATCCCGAGCTTTGACGAGGTGCAAGACCGCGTTTTGACGTCGCTAAATTTATACGAATTTGAAAACGAGATGCTCGGCAATGCGTCGTTTTTAAATAAAATTTTGTCGGCGTTAAAGAGCGAATTTGTGCAGATAAAGAGCGAAAAACTAGACAAGATCGCGGCTTTATCAGCCGGACACGAGAAGCTAAGGGATGAAATTTTAAAAGCGGGCGAGGGGTTTGGCGGGCAAGATCTGTTTAAGCGCGTCGATCTAAACGATATTTGAAAGCCAAGTTAAAATTTGCTTCCAAACGGGCTTTTTGTCGTCGTTTTTAAAGCCTAAAAGTAGCTTGATGAATTTAAAAACAAAAACAACGAGCAGGAAAATATACGTGATGAAAATGCCGACTAAAATTTCGTCGAAATACTCTTTTGATATAAAGAGATAGCTGTACATAGCGGAGCGTAAACGGCTGCGATACTTAAAATGGCTTGGCTTTGCGTGGTAAATTTTGCCCGTGTTTGATTAAATTCCCTAAATTTTAGTCGCGATGACTGCTACAAATTTGAATTTCTTGCCAAATTTTCGCCAGCCGAGCTGCAAATTTAACGCTTAAATTTGCAAGAACGCACCATAAAGCCGAGTATGTAACTCAATTTTAGAGCAAGCGCTATAAAATCTAGTCAAATTTGACTAGATTTAACCTGCCATATATCAAAACTCAGGCAAATCTACCCGTCAAACCCAACCTTCTTATCCTCGCCGAAATTTGAGCTCATCTCGCGTTTGATCTCGCTTTCAAAGTCGCCCATCGTAAATATTCCGTCTTCGCGTACGGCGACTTTTAGAGCCGTATTTTTGAGCGCGAGCATGATTTGCGCGCCGCTTAGCTCAAATTTAGCCAGCTGTCTGACGTCGAAATTTTCCTCAAAGCTCGCATTTTCGGGCAGCACTTTGCGCCAGATCGCAAGACGAGCGGCGAGGTCGGGTTTTTTAAACTCGATCTTATAATCAAACCTGCGAGAAAACGCGATATCTAGGCTTTGCAAGAAGTTCGTCGTGGCGATGAGCACGCCCTCAAAGCGCTCGATTTGCTCCAAAAATATATTTTGCATTTGATTGTGCATCTTGTCCGCGCCGCTGCCGCCCTCGACGCGCGTGCTTAGAAACTGATCGGCTTCGTTTAGCAGCAGCACGGGCTCGCTCTTACTTTTGGCGCAGATTTCTTTGTAGGTGTCGAAAATTTTACGCACGTTTTGCTCGCTCTCGCCGACGTATTTACTCAAAATTTTAGAACAGTCAAAGCTAAGAACCTGCTTTTTTAGGCTCTTTGCAAGGCTTAGTGCGCTCATGGTTTTGCCCGTACCCGGCGGTCCGTAAAAGATGATTTTGGCGTCCACGTTTTTGCGCGACTTGATGCCCCAGCTAGATAGGCGCGCCAGCACGCGGCGATCTACTTGCTTTAGGATCGCGTCTAGTAGTTCCTTTACCTTCACATCCAGCACGACGTCGTTTATGTCGGTCGAGGGCTCGATGAGCTCAAATATCTCCTGCTCTTTTACGAGAGTTTCTAGTGCTAGTTTTTTGCTTTTGCTCTCGGTTTTTGGGTGCATTACGCTTTGTAAAATTTCGTCTGTTATGTAAAACGTCCTGCTAAAGCCACCGTAAGCATTTAGCGACTCGTCGTAGTCGATGAGGCCGTTTTCGATCAGTTTTGAGCCCTCGTCCAGTAGGGCGCGGTTTTTGATGCGTTCAAATTCATCCGCGCTCAAAATACCCACAAGCGCGTTTAGATCGCGGTTTGCGTCCGTTTCGCCGACGTATTCTTCCTTTAAAAGCGCGAGGAAAATCAGCTGCTCTTTGTCGTTTAGTGAGTTATCTTTGAAAATTTGCTCGACGGAGATCGAAATTTTGCTTAAATTTAGTCGTTTTTCGATGATGGCTTCTAGCTCTTTTACGTCTTTTTCGAGGCGGCTTTTGGCGTCGCTTGAGACGTTTTTGCTAAAAAACGAGAGCTTGCCGTAAAGCTCCACGCGCAAAAACTGATCTTTTAGATAATCAAGATGATCGGCGTAGGGCGCGACTGTAGGCAGCGTAAGCCCAAACTCGCCCTCTTCTAAAATTTTTAGAAAAAGCGGCGAGAGCGAGATCTCGCTGTGAAGCAGGCCTAGTAAATTTGAGCCCGCACCGTCTGCGTTAGGGTTTTTAAATATAGAAAAGCCCTGCACGATCCAGCCGCTTTCTAGCAGGTTTTTTACATCCGCAAGGCCTGCTAAAAATTTATACTCCTCGCTACCAAAAACCGCGCAAAGCACGTCGTAGGCGCTGCTTTGCGGAGTGCCTTCGACGTAGTTTTTGCTCAGGTGGCGTAAAATTTTCGCCTCGTTTTCGCTGCATTTTATGAGCGAGGAAATTTTAGAATTTTGCTCGCCGCCGATAAACTCTATCAAAAATCGCACTAAATTTCACCCCTTATCTGATCCTTTAAAACGCGTTTGAGCACCTTGCCCGTCGCGTTTTTAGGCAGCTCGTCTTTAAAATAAATCGTCTTTGGAATTTTAAAATTCGCCAAGTGTTTTTTGAGGTGCGCGCGGATATCTTTTTCGTCTAGACCCATATTTTCTTTAAACTGGATAAAGGCCGTAACCTCCTCGTCCGCGTGTTCGTCCCTGACGCCGATAACTGCGGCAGCTTCGACTTCGGGCAGTTTAAACAGCACCTCCTCGATCTCGCGCGGATAGATGTTGATGCCTTTTGAGATGATGAGGTCTTTTTTGCGGTCGACGATAAAGATATAGCCCTCCTCGTCGATCTTAACGAGATCTCCCGTGCGCAGCCAGCCGTTTACGATCGTTTCGTCGGTGGCGTCTGGCATATTTAGGTAGCCTTGCATTACGCAGTCGCCTTTTACGATTAGCTCGCCGACCTCGCCTGCTGGCAGCTCCATCAACTCGTCGTTTATACATTTTACTTCGTAGCCCAGCAGCGGCAAGCCGACGCTTGAGATTTTTTGTTTTTGCATCGTATTTGCCGAGACGATAGGCGAGCATTCGCTAAGGCCGTAGCCCTCTATCAGTACCGCGCGCGGAAATTTGACGCGAAAATCGGTTATAGTCTGCTCAGCCAAAGGCGCTCCGCCGCTGATGAAAATCCTAATGCAGTTAAACCAGCGAAAATACCACGGGATTTTCGCTTTTCCGATAGCCGTGTAGATCGCCGGCACGCCTAAAAATACGGTCGCGCGCTTGAGCAGGACTTGTTTTAGGACGTTTGAAAACGGGAAAATGGACTTCACCAAAATAAGCGAACACGCCGCAAATATCGGCAGTAGCACCATCGCCGTGAGAGTAAAGCTGTGAAACATCGGCAAAAACACGGCAAATCTATCTTTCATACGCACGTGAAAGACCTCGTGCGCGCCCTGGACGTTTGAGATGAGGTTGCGGTAGCTGATCATCGCGCCTTTTGGCTTGCCTGTGGTGCCTGATGTGTAGATGATGTGGGCTAGGTCGTCGATACTCGGTCGGTCGGTCAAATTTAGCTCGATTTTGCAGTTTAGAGCGTGCGCGTAGCTGATGTTGTTTTCGTCAAATTCGGCTCTATCTCCGATCCAGACGATCTTTTTGATCGCCGTTTTGCTATCTAGCCCTTTTATCTCTTTTGCAAGTTCGACCGAGGCAAAGAGAAATTTCGCCCCGCAATCGTTTATGATGTACTCGAATTCTTCGTATTTTAAGAATGTATTTATCGGCACCGCCACGGCGCCAAGAAGCGTGATGGCAAAGTAGCTAGCGATAAACTCGGGCGAGTTATTTACGATCATCGCGACGCGGTCGCCTTTTTTTATGCCCATACCTTGCAAAAACGCAGCCAGCGTAAAGGCGTTTGTGCGTAGCTGCTTGTAGCTAATCTTGCTAGTTTCTGTATAGATCGCGATGCCGCCGCCGTTTTTATCGACTGCGGCGTTTAGCATATCCTCGAAATTTTCGTAAGGGTAATTCATGGCCGAGCCTTAAAATTTATATTTCACGTTCAAATTTATCGCCTGGGCGTTGCCGCGTTCAAATTTGCCGTTTGGATAGAGTCCTGACGCATTTGAGTAGTAGTTCACGTCGCGCTCTTTTCTGTCTTGGTAGAAGTAGCTAGCTCCTAGCTCCAAAGCGTCTGTAAATTTGTAGTTAAAGCCCACTGCGTAGATGACGGCCTTGGTGTCTGGCAGGTCAAAGCCCGTAGTATCGGCTCTGGATGCTGCCTCGTCAAACGTAACCGCGCCCATTAGGCGGAGTTTGTCCGTTGCGTCGTGCGCTACGCCGATGCGGTAGGCGTTGCTGTCCTTCCAGTCGCGCTTTTTGGACGCGTCAAATGCCGCAAAAAACGGGTTGCGATAGTGTGCGGCCGAGGCGCCAGGGTAGTTGAAGTCAAGCTCTTTCCATGCAGACCAGTAGGTTCTCTCAAAGTCAAATAACAGCGTGGTATTTGCGATTTTGTACGATAGGGCTAAGTTTAAGCTCGCTGGTAGCGGTACGGATAGCTTTGCGCTGCCACTATATGAGCCGCTCGGAAACGCCCCTCTCGGATGCGCCAGCGCGCTGATGTCGGTGTCGCCTTTTAGATTCATATTTACTTTTGAGCGGTAGGTGGCCGCTAGGCTCAAATTTGAAGTAGGTTTATAAGTGATTGCCGCGTTGTAGCCGAAATTTACGCGGTCACCCTTGATATCCTGCGAGGCGGGCAGGGCGCCTGAGACCTGCTGCACGGCCTCTCCTCTAGCGTAAACGGCGCGCAGGCCAAAGCCTAACGCGATATTATCGGTTAGCGCGTAGGCGACGCTAGGATTTACCTCGATCACCTTTAGATCAAATTTTTTAGAGGTGGCTTTAGGCAGACCTTCTTCCCATCTCATCGATATTCCCGCAGGCACGACGACTGATAGACCAAAGCGCCAGTCGCCAAAATGCGGCGTCACGAAGTGAAACGTAGGCACGAGCGCGTTTGCTCTTTTGGAGGTGAGTTTGTCGCCGTTGTAGTGCCTATACTTCGTCTTTGACATGCGCAGGTAGGTTAGCGAGCTCTCTAGGTAGTGTCCGCCGCCCAGAAATATCATATTTGCCGGGTTGTTATAGGCTGCGTCGGGGCCAAAGCTCGTCGCGACGTTTGAGTTTAAAAGCGCGATGCTATCGCCGCTTTGCTCGGGGATTTTAAAGCCGGCCGCATTTAGGCAGCAGCAAGCCGCGAGGCACACGCCGATATATTTTCTCATTTACTCTCCTTTAAAGTTTCTTAAAATTTTTATCTCATCCACCCAGATGCTCTCGTCGATCGTCTCTAAAACTAGTGGGATATCGTCCGTGCGGGGGTCGTTTATGATGTTTTCAAATGTTTTTAAGCCCAAAAAGCCCTTGCCTAGGCTCTCGTGGCGGTCCTTTTTGCTGGCTAGGTCAAATTTCGTATCGTTTATATGCATACCCCGCAGCATATCGCACCCGACTATCTCGTCAAATTCGCTCATCACGCGTTCGTAGTCGTCTCTGATGTCGTATCCTGCGGCAAAGGTATGACAGGTATCGAGGCACACGCCGATCCTGCTTTTATCGGTACAGCGTTTGATGATGTAGGCTAGGTGTTCAAATTTAAAGCCTAAATTTGAGCCTTGGCCGGCGGTGTTTTCGATAACTAGCCTTACGTTTTGGCTATTTTCGAGTAGGAAATTTACGGAATTTGCGATATTTTGGA
>CAURMS010000025.1:0-11202 GCA_963526085.1 uncultured Campylobacter sp.
AGATGGCGTTTACCTATCTAAACGACGCGCTGAAAAAACGCGTAGAGCCGATCGCAGAGGAGTTTGGGAGCAAATTCGTCTATGAGCTTGACGTAAACAACCAGGCTCACCTGGACGGCCTTGCGGATCGCATCAAAGCGGATCTTGGCGAGATAGATTTCGTCGTGCATGCGGTGGCCTATGCGCCAAAAGAAGCGCTAGAGGGCGAATTTGTAAATACTACAAAGGAAGCCTTTGATATCGCGATGGGCACGAGCGTTTATTCGCTGTTAAGCCTCACGCGCGCGGTGCTTCCGGTGCTAAAAGAGGGCGGCTCGGTACTTACTCTTACATATCTTGGCGGGCCGAAATTCGTGCCTCACTACAACGTAATGGGCGTCGCAAAAGCAGCGCTTGAAAGTTCGGTGCGCTATCTCGCTCACGATCTTGGTGCGCGCGGTATCCGCGTAAACGCTATCAGCGCGGGTCCGATCAAGACGCTTGCGGCAAGCGGTATCGGCGATTTTAGGATGATTTTGCGCTACAACGAAGTAAATAGCCCGCTAAAACGCAACGTCACGACGCATGATGTCGGCAACAGCGCGATGTATCTACTCAGCGACCTAGCTAGCGGCGTGACCGGCGAGGTGCACTACGTCGACTGCGGCTACAACATCATGGGCATGGGCGACGTGGCGACCGACGCCGAGGGCAACACAATCCTAGCTTGGGACGCAAAATAATCTACCGATATAAATTTGGCGGGGCGACTCGCCAAATTCTTCTTTTAAATTTCATCAAATTTAAGCAAAAAGACACGCAATGAGAGCTTTAGGTGAGCTTATAGACACAAATGAGCCGGGCTGGGCACTAATAGAAGAGCGGCTAAAAGAGGCTAAAAATGGCTATGAGATTTTACCGCGTGACGAGGACAGGGCACAAAGCGAGCTTTTGGGGCTTCAGGTCACTACACGCTCGCCAATGGGCGCGCTTGTCTACAGCTGCGGCGGTATCGTGGTAGACGGCGGTGCCCTTCGTGGCAAAGCCGGCAACGTCTTTTACTATGCCCCAGATAGCGGTGAGTGGGAAGATACGCAGCTTGGCTACTCGCAGTTTTTGTACTGGGCGCTTTGCGGCGATATATCTAAATTTTACGAGCTTTACCGCTGGGATGGCTGGCGCGATGAGGTGAGTAAATTTAGCCTTGATAGGGTGATGTTCGCGCTGCCGCCATTAATTTGGAAAGATGCTAATGTAAAACTAAAGCTAAAACAGATGAAAAAAGACGGCACTCATGTAGATGAGTACTTTACTTCTATTTTTAGCGGTGGCGAGTAAAATTTTCAAATTTTATGGAAGTAAAATAAAAGCTGCTGCGGCTCGCTAGTCTTACTGCGCGCCTTTCGGTTACTAAAATTTGCCGCTCAACTAAATAAATTTAAACAAATATCCTAAAATAACCGCAAATAATCTTTAAAGGATTTCTCATGCAAAGCTTGCTTTTTGCGCCGCTAAAAATCGGCGATCTGCAGATCAAAAACCGCATCGTGATGCCGCCGATGTGCATGTATAAGGCCAAAAATGAAAACGGCTGCCCTAGGTGCTTTCACCGCTTGCACTACGCCGCACGGGCGCTGGGAGGCGTCGGGCTCATCATCGTCGAGGCTACGGCCGTCGAGCCTAGAGGTAGGATCACAAGCCGCGATCTGGGGCTGTGGAACGACGAGCAGCTAGAGGCACACGCCAGGCTCGTCAAAGAGTGCGTCAAATACGGAGCCGTAATGACCGTCCAGCTCGCGCATGCTGGTAGAAAAAGCGAGTGCGAGGGTCTGATCGCGCCTAGCGCGGTAAAATTTAGCGAGAGCTACAAAACGCCGCGTCAAATGAGCGCGGACGATATTGTTGCAGTCAAGCAAGCTTTCGTTCAGGCTGCGATCAGAGCCGAGCGTGCAGGATACGCCGCGACCGAGATCCACGCCGCGCACGGTTATCTCATTGGCGAATTTCTCTCGCCTGAGATCAATCTGCGAGACGACGAATACGGCGGGAGTTTTGAAAATCGCACGAGATTTTTAAAAGAAATTTTAACTGAAATAAAAGCCGCAGTACAAATCCCCGTCGGCGTACGCATAAGCGCAGATAGCTGGGTGAAGGGCGACTGGAGCCTAGAGGATAGCGTGCGGCTAGCAAAAGAGCTTGAGGCTTTGGGTGTGACGTTTATCCACGTCTCGGCGGGCGGATTTTTTGAGCGCACGGATAGCGCGCCGGCGTTTACTCCGCTTTATCAAGCTGGCTATGCTAAGGCCGTAAAGCAAGCAGTCGGTATCCCGGTGATCGCGGTCGGACTCATCACAAAGGCGTCCGAGGGCGAGGCGCTGCTACTAGGCGGCGTTTGCGATGCGGTGGCTTATGGCAGAGAGCTGCTGCGAAATCCAAATTTCGCGCAGGCTGCGATGAGTGAGCTAGGGTGCTCTGAGCTGATAGAAAACTCGTATAAGAGGGCTTTTAAGTAAAATTTGGCGAGATTCCTCGATATAAATTTGAACTAGTTGCGTCGGCTAAATTTGGAGTAAATTTGATCGGTCGCTTGAACAAGCCGTTTTGGCAAATTTATTTAAATTTTTTGGGCTATAAATTTGGCAAATTTACGTCCCTGCTACGGCGTCAAATTTGATTTGATTGCGGCCGATTTTAGCGGTGCTAATTTATAAATATAGTGGCTTATTTTTTGATTTATTGCGTCAAATTTGTAGAATAAAAGTAGAAATTTAAGCCGCAAAAACGGCTTAAATTTACGTGAGCTTGTAGCTAACCGGGATTTTGATGACGTAGTCGCGATCAAGCGTCGGAAAATCAGGCGCAGCGCGGTTTATGAGCTCGACTGCAGCCTCGTCTAGCGTCTCATAGCCCGAGCTTTTTATCACCTTTACGTCGCGGACGGTGCCGTCTTTTTTATACAAAAAGCTAACCTCTACTACGCCCTGATGGCGCATTTTTTGCGCACGTTTAGGGTATTTGTGGTGCTTTTGTATCGCCTTTTGGATCTTAGAAAATCTCTCGTCGCCGGCTGATGTCGCGAAGTTAAATTCCCCTACCGTTTCCGCTCCGCTAGGCGGTAAATTTGATTTTACGTTCGAGCTTGTAGCGCTACTTGGCTGTGCCGCGGGCGGCGTAGGAGTAGGCGGCGACGGCTGTGCGGGCGGTGCTACCTGCGCTACTTGCTGTTCCGGTTCCAGTTCAGGCGTTTTGACCGGTTTTGGCGTAGGTTTAGGCTTTGGCTTCGGTTTTTCCACCGGCTTCTCCACCGGTTTTTCTACTGGTTTTGGCTTTTCTATCGGCTTAGGCGGCTCGACCGGTTTTGGCGGCTCCGGCGGCGTGACGACAGGTTCTGGCGGAGGAGGCGCAGGCGGTGCCGGAGGCGGCGGGGCCGGCGGGGTAGGTGCCGGCGGGAGCGGAGCTGCTGGCGGCGTAAAGGTATTTAGCGCTATTTTGACGCTTTTTTCTTCCGGCATCGGTTTTAGCTCTTCGTAAAATTTGATAAAAGATCCGATGAGGATAGAGTGCAACAGGATAGAAACGCCAAGCCCCGTAAAGCTGGCGCGTCTATTCAGTTGTTGTCGTGATAGCGAAGTTTTCATGATTCTTTTCTTTTAGTATATCGATGACCTTGATAAACGAGTCAAATTTGCTCTCTTTATCGCTTTTAAGTTCTATTAACGTTTCGTTTTTTATCTCGTTTAGCTTTTCTTTCAAATTTTCCTCGGCGATTTTATCTTCGCCTATAAAAAATTCATTATCTTTATTAATTAAAACCGCGATTTTATCGTTTTCGTCTTGCTTTTTTTCCGCGCTTTCGCTGTTTGGCAGGTCGATTTTGATATTGCCCTGAGCGATAAAAGTCGAAATGCTAAGCACGATGGCTAACAAAACGAGCATAATATCTATGAGTGGGATTACGTTTAATCCCTCTTTTTTAGGCATTCTCACGTGAAGCCTTGTAGCGGTTTACGAGTACGTCTACTTTTCTCATAAACGCGTTGTAGATCATTAGCGTCGGTATCGCGACGATGAGGCCTAGCGCGGTTGCTTTTAGCGCGAGAGACAGGCCGACCATGATGCTTTTAGTATCGATGCCGCCGCTCATACCCATGTCGTAAAAGGTCACCATGATGCCCGCGACCGTACCCAAAAGCCCGATATACGGCGCATTTGAATAAACTATATAAAGCGTTGTTAAATTTCTAGTTACGCTCTCTTCAAAGTCGTCTTGATTCTTGTAATTTTCAAATTTAACGTTTGCGTAAAAGATCAAGCGTTCTATCGTGAGCCATACTACGACAAAGCTCATAAGCCCTAAAATACCGATGATAACGTAATCGACGTTGTGTTTGAGAAATTCCATTTAATGCCTTCTTATAAATTTTGCGCGTAAATTATATCAGATTATGGTATTTATTGTCAATAACGAATAAGCAAGTAATATTCTAGATAAATTTATCTAAAATTTAGTCTTAAGATTGTAGTATTCGTTTTCAAAATTTGAGTGGATTAAAGAAAACAAAATTTAAATATTTTTCTAAATCGGCGCAAATTTTCATAAATTTAAAGAGGAGAAAAAATGAGTTTTAACAATGTTGCAAAAATTTCTTTCGTCGCGGCTCTGGCTATCGGCGCAAACGCCGCCGAGAATGTAACGCTAAGCGGCGTAGAGGTAAGCAGCACTAGCGGTGGCTACGGCGTAGACGACGTAAAAATAAGCACGAGAAACGCAGGCATACTAAAAGACGTTATGCGCGATATCCCGGGCGTTTACGTGGGCGGTACGAACGGCATGAACCAAAAAATCTACATGAGGGGCGTGAGCGACCGCGGTCTAAATATCACGATCGACGGTGCTAAGCAAAACGGTAATACTTTTCACCACAACGCAGACCTACTAATCGACCCTGATCTGATCAAAGCCATCGACGTTGAGGTCGGCTCGCGCTCTGTAGTAAACGGCGCCGGAGCTCTTGGAGGCTCGGTGGCTTTTAGGACGGTGGACGCTAGAGACCTGCTAGATGACGGCGAAATCATCGGTGCGAAAATCAAAACGGGCTACGCCTCAAACAACGACGAATTTTCGCAAGGGCTCACGGTATTTACCGCGCCGGTCGAGGGGCTTGACTTTTTAGCTGCGATAAATCACAAAGGCTACGACTACGGCAAGAGCGGTAACGGTAAGAAAATCGGCGGAGACGGTAATGACCTTAGCTATCTTTTTAAGCTTGGATATAGCTTTTTAGACGCGCACAGGATATCGCTCTCTCACGAACACAACCACTACAAGGGACTTTATCCGTTGAGGGCTGAATTTGGTAGCTGGCACGCAAACGATGATAATAGAAAATATGAGCGCGACACAACGACACTAAAATATACATTTGAGCCAAGCGAGCTGTTAAATTTAGACGTAACAGCCTATAATACAAAGCATCAAAGGATCGATGGTAGCAAGTGGGGTGTAAAGACCAGAGGTATCGGCGCGAAAGCAAAAACAGTGGTAGAAACAGGCGACGTGACGCAGACGCTAAGATACGGCGCGGAGTACTACCACAGCGAGAACTTTAACAAACCGCAAAACAACCGCCCTGAAAAAGAAAACAACTACTCGTTTTACCTAGAGGATGCGATCAAATTTGCAGGACTTACCGTGACTCCTGGCATCAGATATGAGCGTCACGAGCTAAAGACCTATAACGGCACCGGCGCAAATATCGGCGGCTACAAATACAAATTTGACGAATTTACGCCGGCTTTGGCGCTTGATTACGAGTTTATGAAAGGGCTTGGGGTATTTGCTAGCTATGCTAAAGTCTTTAGGGGGCCTGACGTTATGGAGTCCATGCTAGCTAGCGGCTCTAGCAGGGGTACGCCTCTAGGATACAGAGCAAACCCTGATCTAAAGGCCACTACGGGCGATAGCTACGAGATCGGCGGACGCTACAAGGGCGAGTTTAGTGAAACGGGACACGTTAGCTTCGTGGCTAAATACTTTAAAACCAAATACAAAAATCTAATCGTAGATAATAACGCAGCGGGCGGACGTGTAAATCCGGTGCTTTATAGGATCAACGCAGGTGGTGCGGATATCGATGGTGTCGAGCTTTTGGCTAGACTAAATCTCGACGCGCTAAGCCTGGGTGCTAGCTACACTCATCAAAAAGTAAGATATAAAGACCGCGTGAGTAACGGTAGCGGTGGCTACCACACGTCAAATATCATCGGCTACCGCGATCAGGGCGATAAATACACCTTTAACGCCGAGTATTCGATAAACGCTATCGATACGCTTGTGGGTTATAATCTTATTTATTTTGCCTCGAAAGACACGACGAGCGCTGGCAACGACGCGGCCGTGCATATCCCGAGTTACGCCGTGAGCGACATCTATCTCACTTATGCGCCAAGCAGCGGTAAATTTAAGGGGCTTGAGATAAACGCCGGCGTTTATAACGTATTTAACAAAGCCTACGTCTCGCAGTCTCAAAGAATAGCCGAATATACGGGCGATGCGAACGCGATCGACTGGGAGCCGGGCAGAAACTTTAAGGTTAACGTCTCTTATAAATTTTAATTTTTATTCTAAATCTGCACTTCTGAAGGGGGCTTAAATTTGAGCCCCCGTTTTCTACTTTTTATAAATTTACTCAAATCCAGCGTTGTTTATTTTTGTTATTTGCGAGTAAAATCCGCTCAAATTTAACCTGTTTTTTGGCGGAGCGAATAAAATTTTGCTACGGAACGTCAAGAATAAAACCTAAATTTGTGCGGTTAAATTTGCGAGCGTTCGGCGTCAAATTTGACGGACGGTTTTTGGTTTTTATATTTTCAAGATGCTGGTATTGGGAGGTAAATTTTAGGGCAAATTTGAAGTTAAATTTGCTACGGTCAAATTTAAAAAGGCGAGCCGAATTTGACTCGCCGTAGTAAATTTAACGCCGAATTTAAATGCGTTAAATTTACTGTTTTTATCATCGCTTTCTGCCCATTCTTTTTAGATTGTCGCATGCGGATGTGTCGCCGCTAAAGCACGCTGAGCGATAGATGCTTCTAGCTTTTGTTTCATCTTGTGCTACGCCTAGACCGTGTTCGTAGAGGACCGCAGTGTTTGTGCAGCACGGTACGTCGCCTAGTTTGCAACCTCTATCGTAGGCCGACATGGCGTTTGCGTAGTCAGGCTCCTTGCCGTCGATTGCCGAGCGATAAAACTCGCCCAGATAGTAGCAAGAGTACGCCCCGCCGTTCGTGCATGAGGTGCTATAGATTTCAAGTGCTTTGTTTGCGTCTTTGCTTACGCCAAGGCCGGTTTGGTACATGTTGGCGAGGTTTGTGCAGGCGGCTTGATAGTTATTTTTGCACGCTCTTTCATAGTATTTTAGAGCGGTTTTATGATCTTGTAAATTTTGATAGCTGATGGCAAGATCGTTGCACGCGGAGTAGTTGCCGCTTTCGCATTTTGGCTTTAGAACTTCGATGGCGCGTTTGTTAAAATCGTAGTCGGGGTTGTCGTTGGGTCCGCCGCTTGAAGCTGCGCATCCTACAAACAAAAGCCCGATAAAGGTAAGAAGTAAATTCCTCATTTTTTATCCTTTCCGTCGTTTTTAAAATTGTCCAAAGAGGTCGTTTAACGCTTCGCTAATGCTAGGATGGGTGAAAATCTGATTTTTAAAGAAATCAGCGCCCGCGCCTAGAGCCATCGCGATGGCGATCTCGTTGATAAGCTCGTTTGCATAAACGCAGTGAAATGCCGCGCCTAAAATTTTACCGCTTTTTGCCTCCACGATCGCTTTTAAAAAGCCCGTTTCGTTGCCGACTACCTTTGCGCCGGGAACTGCTGCTAGCGGAAGTTTGAGGACTTTAAAGTCTAAATTTTGCGCCGCGGCCCGTTTCTCGTTTAGTCCGATGCTAGCTAGCGGAGTCTCGGTAAAAAGCGTGCTGGCGTGAGGAGAGCGGTTTAGAGTGCTGCGTTTGCCAGCGCCAAAAAGCTTGTCAAAGACGATACGAAAATCATCCAAGCTCGTATATGTGAAAAGCTCGCCGCCGCGAACGTCGCCCACTGCATAGATATGCGGCTGGGCGGTTTGTAAAAACTCGTTTACCGACACGTTTCCTTTGGCGTCCGTTTGTACGCCCGCCGCGCTCAAATTTAGCTCCGCAGTCGCCGCTACGCGCCCCGTCGCTAGTAAAAACGCGTCCGCTTTAAGGCTCTTTGCCTCGCCGTTTTGGGTGAAATTTAGCGTGCTATCTTTTAAATTTTTAACTTCGCAACCCTCTAAAATTTCAATCCCTTGCGTTTGTAGTAGCGCCTTTACGCTATCTCTTACGTCATCGTCCTCGTTTTTTAGTACGCCCGAGCGAGCTACGATAGTAACTTTTGAGCCAAACTCGGCAAACATCGAGGCAAACTCAAGCCCGATGTATCCGCCGCCCACGACTACTAGGTGCTTTGGAAGCGTTTTTAGATTTAAAATCCCCGTGCTGTCGTAAGCAAAATTTGAACTAACCTCAAAGTTTGGTTTTTCATTAATCGAGCCCGTATTTATAACGATAATTGGCGCGTTAAGCACGCTTTTTGAGCCGTCTGCCGCCGCGACTTCGACGCTATTTTTATCTATAAATTTAGCCGCGCCGTTTATCACGTCGATGTTTGCGTTGCCGTCGAGCATAGCGAAATTTTTGGCTCTTAGAGCAGAGATTAGCTTGTCTTTCTTTTCGACGCTAAGCGTAAAATACTCGCCCGCAACGTTGTTATTTACGTATTGCGCTTCTTTGCTTAAATTGACTAGCTTTTTTGTCGGGATGCAGCCGACGTTTATGCATGTTCCGCCGTACATCTGCGCCGATTTTTCGATCACGGCGACCTTTTTGCCTAAATTTGCGGCTTTTACGGCGAGAGTTTTACCTGCCTTGCCAAAGCCGATGACTATGATATCGTAGTTTTTCATATATTTTTTCCTAGTATGTAGTGCGTAGTTTCATTCACTTTTTTTATGTTTATCTTGTTCTTTTCAGCCCAGTTTTCGATCACGTTTAGCGCGCCCGGCGTTTTGCCTGCGTTTTTTATCTTAAACACGTCCTCGCTGCCGCTCATCGCTACAAAGCCGCCAAGCGGTTTTAGGTGGTCGTTTAGCGTGACGATGCTGCTTAAATTTAATCCGTCGCAGTTGTTTAGGATGCGCTTAACTTGCGCGGCGGTCGCGTCGTTTTCGTTATAGCCTAGTTGGTTTAAAAGAGCTGAAATTTCCATATTTTTCCTTTCTAGTTTATGCTTTTTTGGCTTACCAAAACGCCCTCGATGAGCTTTTTTATATCGCCGTCTAGTATCGCGTCGGTTTGGCTATATGCCTCGCCGCTGCGGTTGTCTTTAACCTGCTGATACGGGAAAAGTACGTATGAGCGGATCTGGTGACCCCAGCCGATCTCACTTTTTTCGATACTGCCGGCGGCTTCTTGCTGTTTCATTAGCTCTAGCTCATAGAGGCGCGATTTTAGCATTTTCATCGCGGTGGCTTTGTTTTTGTGCTGGCTGCGGTCGTTTTGACACTGCACGACGATGCCGGTGGGCGCGTGAGTGATACGCACGGCGGACTCGGTTTTGTTTACGTGCTGGCCGCCTGCTCCGCCCGCGCGGTAGGTGTCGATTTTTAGGTCTTTTTCGTCGATTTCTATCTCGATATCGTCGTCGATCTCGGGGCTTACCATCACGCTAGTAAAGCTCGTGTGACGGCGTCCCGCGCTATCAAACGGGCTGGTTCGCACTAGGCGGTGGATACCGTTTTCGGCCTTTAGATAGCCATAGGCATTTACGCCTTTAACGATAAAACTTACGTCTTTTAGTCCGGCTTCTTCGCCCTCTTGGAAGTCCAGGGTTTCGACCTTAAAGCCCTCGCGCTCGCAAAAGCGCAGATACATGCGGTATAGCATGCTAGCCCAGTCGTTACTCTCTGTACCGCCCGCACCGGGATGGATGGTGACGATGGCGTTTTTGCCGTCATCCTCGCCGCTAAGTAGCATAGAAATCTCTAAATTTACGATCTTATCCTCTAACTCGCCAGCCTCGGCAAAGAGCGAATTTATGGTCTCTTCATCGTTTTCAGAGTTTGCCAGCTCATATAGATCCTTTGCGTCGTCTACGGCGCTTTTGGCGTTTAGGAAGTTATTTAAGATGTTTGAAATTTTAGTTTTTTCCTTGCCGATTGCACCCGCTTTTGCGATGTCTTGCCAGAAATTTTGATCGTTTTCTAGCTCCTCGATCTCTTTTAGGCGAGCTTTTATGCTCTCGGGTTTTACGACGCCCGCGATATTTTCTACTTTCGTGTTTAGTGTTTTTAGGAGTTCAGTGTATTCGTAATTATCCAAAATTTAAGACCTTTTTTGTGCTTTTTGGCGTGATTATAACATATTTGTAAGAGTAAAGATAAAATTTGATATAATCGCGCGTTAAAATTAAACATAAAGAAGAAAAATGCAAATTTTAAAAACAGTAGAACAGCTGCGAGATTTCGTCGCGGCAAATCCCGAAAATATCGGCTTTGTACCCACGATGGGCGCGCTTCACGACGGACACGTTAGCCTCATAAAAAGATGCGTAACCGAGAACAAAACCGCGATCGTTTCGACTTTTGTAAACCCGACGCAGTTTTTAGCAGGCGAGGACTTTGAGAGCTATCCAAAAAACGAACAAAACGACGCTAAAATTTGCGAGGAGCTGGGCGTGCACGCGATGTTTGCGCCTGAGGCTAGGGAGCTATATTTTGATACCGAGCCGCTAATCAGCGCGCCTGAAAATTTAGCAAGCGTGCTTGAGGGCAAGACCCGTCCAGGGCACTTTGACGGCGTACTTCGCGTGCTAAACAAGCTCTTTAATCTAACAAGCGCAAAGCGCGTCTATATGGGCAAAAAGGACGCGCAGCAGCTACTCATCGTGCGAAATTTCGTAAAGACCTGTTTTTTAAATTTAGAGATCGTGTCTTGCGAGATCGTTCGCGCGCGAGACGGACTGGCGCTTAGCTCACGAAACGCCTACCTAGACGAGGGGCAAAAGCTAGAGGCGCTTAAGCTTTCGCATTCGCTTAAAAAAGCCTCAAATTTGATCGCAGCCGGCGAACTAAACGCACAAACGATAAAAGGCGAGATGCTACAAACCCTAGAGCCGCTAAACGTCGACTACGTCGCGATCGT
>CAURMS010000026.1:0-11145 GCA_963526085.1 uncultured Campylobacter sp.
CGGCGAAACGAGATTAAAAACGCCGCTTTGACGGTTTTGCAAGGTAAATTTAAATGCCTCTAGCAAATCAGCGATGTGAATCCAGCAAAACGCCTGCTCGCCGCTACCGAGCTTTCCGCCAAGACCAAGCCTAAATGCCGGCAACATTTTAGCTAGCGCGCCGCCTCGCCCCAGCACCACGCCTAGGCGAAATATCGCCGTTTGCGTTCGCGCTTTAGCGGCCTGGCTCTCCCACTCGCATGCTAGCTCGCCCAAAAATCCGCGGTCAAATTTGACCGAGCTCTCGTCGTGACCAAGCCCGTTTTCATATATCCCAACGGCTGAAGCGCTGATGAAAAAGGGCGGATTTTCTAGCTCGTTTATCGCACTAACCAGCGTGCGCGTAGTCTCTATCCTGCTTGCGCGAAGGTGCTTTTTGTAGGCCTCGCTCCACCTTGCGGCGATAGAAGCGCCTGCTAAATTTATAACCGCGTCGCAGCCGCTGATGAGGTCTTTGAGCGCGTCTTTGTCGGCGTAGGCGGCTCTCGGTATAGCTACGACCTCGTGACCTTCGGCTCTAAAAAAGCGGCAGAGCTCGCCGCCGATAAATCCGCTCGCGCCGTTTACGGCTATTTTCATATTTTGCCTTTGTTTTTATAATGTTTAAAACTTATCCGTGAGTCGTTTATAAATTTGCTAGCTTTGAGAGCAAATTTGCGTGGCACGGATAGGCAAATTTTACTTCATAAATTTAAATGCTTTGCTTGGCGGATAATTTTATTTACAAGTGCTTGCAGTCTCTTATCTGCTCGTGCTTACTCTAAATTTACCGCTATGGCGTGAGTGTAAATGGCAGACTTGCTTAAAAATTTTTGGATTTATGATATTTGGCTTTTGTGCCTTGTAAGGCATTTTAAATTTATCAGCTAAAACGCCGTTTGTGAAATTTAGTAAGCAAATTTATGATATGAAGACAATAGGCAAAATATGCGCGGTGTTTTGGCGATAAGAACGAAGGAAAAACGGTAAATTATTGCTTAAATTTAATAAAATCTCATCCTTTTAAAAATTTTAAATTTTCCATTAGTTATCATAGAATTAAGCCAAAATTTTAAAGAAAGAAAATAAAATATCAAACATTTTTTTAAAGGATTTTGATATGAAAAAGGTGTTTTTGGTGCTTTTTGCTTTTGTTTGTTTTGGATATGCTGAGGATAAAGCGCCTTTTAGTGTTGAAGTTGAGCAAATGATTCGTTATGGAGAGTTTGATAACACACGATATTTGCGGTTGTATGTTACGGCTTTGCAAGATGGCGTCAAGCTAAAAGACATTGTTGTAAATAGGGGAAATTGCGCGGATGGTAAGATGGAAAATTTAAATATCGACATGAAATATGCACAAGAATTTCAAATGAATATTTTTGGGTGTAGGAAAATTTTAGAAGTAGAGATAACGACAGAAAAGAATGGAGGCTGGACTTTTAGCTTTCAATAAGTTGCAATTTATGGCTTTATTTTATAAAGTGCTAATTCTTAAAATTTAGCGTAGTTAAATTTGGCTCTGTTAAAATATTTCATTAATTTTTAGTTTTCAAAGCAGGGGAATGGCATCCCTGTAAAAACCTTGCTAGCAAGCTTATCACTGCCGATTTTCTGCTTCGTAGCTTTTCAAGACACTTCGCTATCGTTCGTGCCCTTTTGTTTGCAATTGCGAGACAAAGTTGAAGTAAAAAATTAGGGAAGCCCGCAAGGGCTCGGTAGTTTTTTACTCGGTCGCTTCGCCTCCCTTAGAAATGCCCCTTCGGGTCGCTATGCTCATTTTGCGAAGCAAAAAGATTTCTTGAAATACTTTTGCGTTCGCTTGCCCTTTGGAGTAAGTGAGAATTTTCTACTTCGCGTTGCTTACTCAAACGCTTGTCGCGTTTTCCCCAATAGGACGCTTCAACAATGCCTCACGACTACAAAGCAGAAGAAGTGTCAGCTCACCCTTTGGAATGAGCAAGATTTGTGAAGCAGATGTTTATGATGGGACAATTAATCTTAGTTAAATTTAATCAACTTCGCGAGAGTGTTAAAATTAACATTTAAATTGTGTTTTAAATTCTGCTAACATAAAATTATAAATTTATCTAAAATATTGCCACAATTAAAGCTAAAATTTATCTACAAATTTAAATTTTAGCCAAATTTACCAGCGCAAAATTTAATCAACTTAATAGGAGCGTTAAATTTAATATTTAAATTGTATTTTAAAATTCCACCACAACCAAAGCCAAATTTTACCCGACTCAAAATTTCATCTGATTTAGCCGCGCGATGCGGTCTTGGGTGCTCGGGTGTGTGCGAAACAGCGAGCCCAGCGCGCTTTTTACGCCGCTAAATGGATTAACGATAAACATATGCGCGCTTTGTTCGTCGGCGTTTGCCATCACGCGTCCGCGCGCGTAGTCTTCGAGCTTTCGCAGCGCGCCTGCTAGGTGTTGGGGCTTGCCTGTTATCATCGCTGCACCTCTGTCGGCCTCAAACTCCCGCGCGCGCGAGATCGCCATGCGTATGATCGTGGCGGCTAGCGGCATGATGACGGCTAGGGCGATTAGCATTAGCGGATTTTGTTTGCCCTGACGGTTTGCCGCGCCAAACTGCGCGAAATTTGCCAGTATCGCGATCGCGCCAGCAAAAACCGCCGCGATAGAGCCCGTTAGGATGTCGTAGTGGCGCACGTGGCTTAGCTCGTGAGCTAGCACGCCCTCTATCTCGTCTTTGTTTAGTATATTTAGTAGCCCTTCTGTCACGGCTACTGCGGCGTGGCTAGGGTTGCGACCCGTGGCAAAGGCGTTTGGTACGGCTTCTGGGATGATGTAGATCTTTGGCATCGGCAAATTTGCCTTCGCGCAAAGCTCGCGCACGATCTGATAAAGCCCCGTCGCGTGCGCCTCGTCCACGGGCACGGCTCGGTAGTGCTTTAGCACGAGGGTGTCCGAGAAAAAATACGAAAAGAAGTTCATCCCAAGCGCAACTAAAAATGCGATCATCATACCGCTAGTGCCGCCTATCGCGCCGCCCACGGCTACGAAAAGCAACATCAGCACGGTCATCAAAAATGCGGTTTTAAAAAGTTCCATTTGTTTCCTTTACTCGTAAAATTTTACAAAAATATCTCGCCGCCCTCTTTTATCTTTGCAACAAGGGCGAAAATATCTCGCTCCGCTAGGCACATCGGAGCCGAGCCTAGCGCGCCTAGATCGTTAAAATAAATAGCGTCGTCCGAGTTTAATTTTATGAAAAATCCAAGGTCGCCGTCTTGACCTATCATATAAAAATTTGGCTCGTAAAGCGCTACTTCGTACGTTTCGTTTCGCTCAGCTAGAGAGCCGCGCGCCCGTATAGATAAGCGTCCGCTCCCGCTTCGTTAAAAACGTCTATACACTCTTCGCCCTCGATATTTTCTAAAAATTTTAGATATAACGGCGGAAATTTTATCATCTTTTATCCTTGCCTATTACGGCGTTTTTAAAAATCGCGGCGTCCGCACCTGTTTTAGCCAGCTCGGCCAGCTCGCCCTCGCCGCTAACGATCACGCAAATTTGAGCGTCAAACAGATAATTCTGCGCCAGCTTTGCCGCTTTGCCGGCAAGCTCGCACGGCACGACGATAAATTTCGCTCCGGCCGCGTTTGCGACGATGATTTCGTTTAGATTTTCCGCCTCGACGCAAAACTGGGCGCCGAGCTCCTGCGCGCGCTTTATCGCGACTGCGTCAAATTTAAATAAATTTTGCTTGCCCGCTTCGATCTGCTGGGCATTTTCGCGCCAAAACAGCGGCTCGTACGGCACTAGCTCGTGGCCGATTAGTTTCATTTTTTATCCTTTATGCCCTTTATTTTTCGCATTGCATGCAGTCTTGGCAGATATATCCGCCGCCGCTGATTACGGCGTTTTTGGCTTCTATAAAGGTGCCGCACTTTTTACATTCGACGAAATTTTCGGCCTCTTTGTCCTCTTTTTTTGTGCCGCCTTTTACGCCTCTTTTTACGCGGGTTTTAAAAAATATCATATAAATCGCGATTAAAATCGCTAAAAAAGCCAAAATTTTAAATAACATCCCCACCCTTTATAAGTACGAAATTTCGGTTGCCGCGCCCGCAAATTTGAGCTTTGAGCCCGTCTAGTTCGCTTTGCACGCTGCTTCCTTTGTAGAGTAAAATTTGAGTTTGCGCGTCAAAAAAACCGTCGCAAATCCCAAGCAAATCTTTTGTTTTCATTAGCGCGCGGCTTGTGATTAGCTGCGTTGCAAACGGCTCGCTGTCCTGGATCTTGCAAGATTTTACGCGCACGTTGGTTAAATTTAGCTCGGCCTTGACGTAGCTTAGAAACGCCGATTTTTTCGGGCTGGGCTCAAAGAGATGCCACTGGCACTCCCTTAAAATCATCGCGAGAAATATCGCTGGAAAGCCCGCTCCGCTACCCACATCAATCGCCGTTTTGGCGCCCCAAATTTGCGGGAAAATTTCAAGCGGAGCTATGCTGTCAGCGATCTGCTCGTTTAAATTTTTGTAGCTAGTTAGGCTGTGCACGCGGTTAAATTTAGCCAAAATCTCGCTAAATTTCGCCGTTTGTGCGTCAAAATCCCTCGGCAGGTCAATTTTCATCTAGCATATGCCCCATTTGCTCTTTTTTCACGCGCAGGTAGTTTTCGTTAAATTTGTTCGCGTGGATGACGATCGGCACGCGAGAGACGATTTGCACGCATTTTAGCCCGGACAGTTTTTTTGGGTTATTGGTTAGCAAATTTATCTTTTCGATGCCGAAGTGTTTTAATATAAAATCCACGATCTCGTATGTGCGCTCGTCGGCCTTAAATCCTAGCTGGTGATTTGCCTCGATGGTGTCAAGGCCCTCATCTTGCAGGTGGTAGGCGTTTACTTTGTTTAGCAGACCGATATTTCGCCCCTCTTGGCGCAGATAGATCACCATGCCACCGTGCTCCTCGATGTATTTTAGGCTGGCTTCCAGCTGGTCGCGACAGTCGCATTTTAGGCTACCGATCGCATCGCCAGTTAGACACTCGGAGTGGATGCGGACGTTTACGACCTCGCCGAACGGTTTTTTATAAATCGATAAATGTTCCTTCTCACCCTCCTTAAATGCCTTTATCTCAAATATCCCGAAACGAGAGGGTAAATTTGCCGTATTTGAAAGCTCGATATTCATAAATTTTTAACTCCTATTATGTTACACTAAGCGTAAATTGTAGCGAAGTAAAAGGAAAATTATGTTTAAACGTTTTAGAAGGCTCAGGATAAATCCCGCGATCAGGGAGATGGTGCGCGAAACTAGCGTTTGCGCGAGCGATTTTATCTATCCGCTTTTTATCGTCGAGGGCAAAGGTATAAAAAAAGAGATAAGCTCGATGCCGGGCGTCTTTCAGATGAGTTTGGACGAAATTTTAAAAGAGTGCGAAATCGTGCGAAATTTAGGCATAAAAGCGGTGATATTGTTTGGAATCCCTAGCCTAAAAGATAGCGTAGGTAGCGACGCTCTAAGCGATGAGGGCATCATAGCGACCGCGCTGCGAGCGATAAAGGATAAATTCCCCGATCTAGTCGTGATAACCGATCTTTGCTTTTGCGAGTACACCGATCACGGCCACTGCGGTATCCTAGATCACGTCCACCAGACCGTCGATAACGACGCGACGCTGGAGATCTCCGCTAAACAAGCGCTGATCCACGCTAGAAACGGCGCCGATATGATCGCTCCAAGCGGCATGATGGACGGCATCATCGCTACCTTGCGCGGGGCGCTGGATTTGAGCGGATACGAAAATTTGCCGATTATGGCGTATTCGACCAAATTTGCTTCGGCATACTACGGGCCGTTTCGCGACGTCGCCGAAAGCGCGCCAAGTTTTGGCGATAGAAAAAGCTACCAAATGGATCCCGCAAACCGCCTAGAAGCCGTGAGCGAGAGCCTGGAGGACGAGGCGCAGGGGGCAGATATCTTGATGGTAAAGCCGGCTCTGGCGTATCTAGACGTCATCCGCGATCTGCGCGAGGCTACGAGACTGCCGATCTGCGCGTATAACGTGAGCGGCGAATACGCTCTACTAAAAGCCGCGGCAAAAGCGGGCGTCATCGACTACGAGCGCGTGATGATGGAGACGCTGGTAGGGTTTAAGAGAGCGGGGGCGGATTTGATAATCAGCTATCATGCTAAAGAAGCCGCCGCTTTACTAAGAAAATAGCGGCTCGTCTCGCGAGTATCTTTGCTTGATTTCGCAAATTTCGCCCTGCGATAGGCTACGTGCCTTATCTTGGGACGAAATTTACTTCAAAACAAGCAAATCTATCTCGCGATACTTCGCCTTGTAAATTTTATGGGCAAATTTGGGAATAAGGGGGCAAAATGCGGCACTTTTTGACGTTAAACGATTTTAGTAAAGACGAAATCATCGAAATTTTAAATTTGGGTTTGCAGATAAAAAAAGAGGCAAAGGCGCGAGATTTTAAGCCGTATCTAAAAGATCAAAAATTAGCGATGATATTTGAGAAAAGCTCGACTAGAACGCGCGTGAGCTTTGACGTAGGGATGAACGAGCTAGGCGGGCACGCGCTGTTTCTTAGCTCGAGCGACATCCAGATCGGGCGCGGCGAGCCTATAAAAGACACCGCGCGCGTGATCTCGCGAATGTGCGATCTAATCATGGCTCGCGTTAATCGACACGAGACGCTAGAAGAGCTTGCCAAATTTAGCCGCGTACCCGTGATAAACGGCCTTAGCGATAAATTTCATCCCGCGCAGCTGATGGCCGATCTCATGACGGCGGTCGAATGCGGGCTAAAAATAGACGAGATAAAAGCGGCGTTCGTGGGCGACGGCAACAACATGGCTCACTCGTGGCTGATGCTAGCTAGCAAGCTAGGCTTTGAGCTAAGGATCGCCACGCCAAAGGGCTACGAGCCGGACGCTGATATAGTAAATTTAGCGATGAAAAACGCTCAAATTTCGGGAGCTAAAATTTATCTAACTCGGGACGTAAAAGAAGCCGTCTCGGGCGCTAACGTCGTTACGACCGATACTTGGGTCTCGATGGGACAAGAAGCTGAAAAAGAAAAGCGCCTAAAAGACTTCGCCGGCTTTTGCGTGGATGAAAATTTGATGAAATTAGCCGCGCCGCTAGCGATATTTTTACACTGTTTGCCTGCCTACCGCGGATACGAGGTGAGCGAGGCGGTCTTTGAGGCGCATGCGGATGAGATTTTTGCCGAGGCGGAAAATAGATTGCACGCGCAAAAAGGTGTGATGGTTTGGCTTGATCGCCGCAGAAACGGATAAGTTAAGGAACTAAATGAAAGAGAAAAATCTACAAAAAACATACGAAAAAATAGACGAAATTTCGGGCGAGCTCGGGATAAAAGAGGGCGAGAAAACGATATTTGAGATCGTGCCGACAAGCGACCCCAATCAAATGAGTCTCAGCCTAAAAAGCGGCTCGTGGGACGGCGTGGAGCCTTGGTTTGGCATTGACGAAAATCAAAATTTACACACGATGGTTTCGTTAAAATCGCTCTCGCAGCTCATCGAAGCCTACCGCAACGTCCAAAAGGAAAATTTCGAGCTAAGGCTTGAAAAGACGATCTGGCAGAACGTACCGATAGATTTCGCCGACGTTTGGGTTGTGGCGATGGACGAGATACGCAAGATCGCCGCAAAAAATAAAAATAAAAAAAGCATAGACGTAAATTTGGAAAAACTGGTAAAGGGTATCAAAAAGCAGTATCCAAATTTGTTCGTCGATATGCAGGATTTAATGAAAAACGCGAGGAATAAAACGCTATGATGGATTTTGACGCTTACGTGAAGTATTCGCGCCCGGGACCGCGCTACACGAGCTATCCGACCGCACCCGAATTTAGCGATAAATTTGGCTACGAGGACTACCTGCGGGAGCTAAAAAACCGTGACGCCTCGCGCCCGCTTTCGCTTTATTTGCACTTGCCATTTTGCCGCAGCGCCTGTTATTTTTGCGGTTGTAACGTAATCTACACGAGCAAAGAAGACCGCAAAACGCGGTACATGGAGTATCTGCAAAAAGAGCTTGATCTGCTAGCGGCAAACCTCGATACGAGCGCGCCTGTGCTGCAAATGCACTTTGGCGGCGGCACTCCGACGTTTTACGGCGCGGATCAGCTAGATGAAATCATCAAAATGATAAAGGCTAAATTTAAAAACTTCTCTCCCGAAGCTGAAATCAGCTGTGAAATCGACCCGAGATTTTTAACTCGCGAGCAGCTTGACGTGCTCGTTTCTCACGGCTTTAACCGCATCAGCTACGGCGTGCAGGACTTTGATGAGCGCGTACAAAAAGAAATCCACCGTATCCAGCCCTACGAAATCACCAAAAACGCCGTGGATATGGCGCGCGCCAAGGGCATAAACTCGATAAATATGGACCTGATCTACGGCCTGCCGTATCAGACGCTAGAGAGCTTTAAAGCGACGCTGGATAAGGCTCTGACGCTGTCTCCGGACCGCCTGGCGGTGTTTAACTACGCGCACGTGCCGTGGATAAAAAAATCCATGCGTAAATTTGACGAAGCGACGCTACCAAGCCCTAAAACCAAGCTTGAAATTTTAAAATACACGGCCGAGTTTTTTATCAAAAACGGCTACAAAATGATCGGTATGGATCACTTTGCAAAGCCTGGCGACGAGCTTTTCGGCGCGCTTGCTAATGGCACGCTTCATAGAAACTTCCAAGGCTACACGACTAAGGGCGGAGCTGATCTAATCGGCATCGGACTAACTAGCATCGGCGAGGGGCAAAGATACTACGCGCAAAATTTCAAGGACATGGACGAATACGAAAAAGCCCTGGATAGCGACGTTTTGCCGTATTGCAAGGGTATTTATCTAACTGGCGACGATCTAATCAGAAAAGCCGTGATAATGAGCCTGATGAGTAACTTTGCGCTTGATATCAAGGCGGTCGAGGCTAAATTTGACATCAAATTTTTCGAGTATTTTAAAGATGATTTGGTTGAGCTTGAAAATTTGAGCGAATTCGTAACCGTAACTCCTGAAAAAATCAGCGTAAACGAGACGGGCACGCTGATCATCCGAAATATCGCGATGTGCTTTGATGCGTATTTGAAAAAAATACCAGAAAATTTACGCCGATTATCACAAACGGTTTGATGGACGGATCTGTTTAAATTTAGCGAAATTTCAGATAAATGCGTAAAATGCGGCAAATGTATCCAAGTCTGCACGATCCACAAGATAAACTCCGACGAGACGACCTCTCCGCGCGGCTTTTTGGATCTCGTGGGAGCCTATGAGCGCGGCGAGCTAAAGCTTGATAAAAGCGCGAAAAATATCTTTGAGAGCTGTTTTTTGTGCACCAACTGCGTCGAGGTCTGTCCAAACTCCTTGCGCGTGGATACGGCGATAGAAAACGTCCGCCGCGATATCGCGGATAAATTTGGCATCGCGTGGTATAAAAAGGCGTTTTTTTGGCTGCTTCGCCACCGCGCGGTGATGGACTTTTGCGCGAGGCTGGGATATGTGTTTCAAAGCTGCGCGTTTAAGATCCGCGAAGGAGCGATGAGTCCGAGATTTAGCCTGCCGATGGTGAAAAAAGAGCGTCTTTTGCCCACTGCTAGCAAAAAGAGCTTTTTAAACTCGCACGCCGAGTTTATCGATAACGGCGGCGATAAAACGATCGGCGTTTTCATCGGCTGTATGGGAAACTACGCGTATACGGGCATCGGCGAGGCTCTCGTTAAGATCGCGCGCGAGCTTGGGTTAAATTTAAATTTGATGAAAAAGCAGGCCTGTTGCGGCGCGCCGGCGTATTTTACGGGAGATTTTGCGACGGTTGAGGTTTTGGCAAAGCGAAATATCGAGTATTTTGAAAAAATGCTAGGCGAGCTAGACGCCATCATCGTGCCGGAGGCTACCTGTTCGGCGATGATAAAGATCGACTACGAGCACTTCTTTCACGATGACGAGCATTGGCGAGAGCGCGCAAAGGCGGTGAGCAAGAAGATATTTTTAGCGACGGAGTACTTTGAAAAATTTACAAATTTAGCTGAAATTTTGGCTAAAAAAGGCAAAAATTTGACCTCTGTGACCTATCACGATCCTTGTCACGCCAGAAAAATGCAAGGCGTATTTAAAGAGCCTCGCAAACTGCTCGCTCAAAACTACGAAATGACTGAAATGGAAGATCCAAACGAGTGCTGCGGATTTGGCGGCGTGACGATGCAGTCTGAAAAATATCATCTAAGCCGCGCGGCCGGACAAAAAAAATCCGAGATGATAAAAAACTCGGGCGCAAAGATCGTAAGCGCGGAGTGTAGCGCCTGTAAAATGCAGATTTCAAATGCACTACACATCAGCGGTTCCGATGTAAAATTTGAGAACCCGATAGAGTTAATCGCAAGGGTGCTTGGATAGAGTTTGACGGTAAGTTTATACTTTTTTGTTGTATAATGATAAGACGGTCGGTCGATACTGTAAAATTTGATAAATGTCCTAAGGAAATTTCGTGAAAAAAGTGATATTCGTTATTTTGATGCTTTTTGGCGCCTTGCTTGCAAACGACGAATATCATATTTTTGTGAGCGCTTTTGGCGACGACGTAAGCGAAAAGGCAATAGAAAGCACGCGATTAGCCGTCGAAAAAAAAGTAGGCGACCTTGAGGGCGTCGAAAAGGTCGTTAGCGGTAAATTTGGTAGATACCGTGCCATCGCGATAAAAACACAGCCTCTAAGTGGAGAAAAAATTAAAATTTTAATTAATAAAATAAAATCCGTAGGATACAAAGAGGCGTACGCCGGGATAGTAAAGAATGAAAACAACGACGATAGAGGTATTTCGGATCCTAAAAACTCGGTAGAAGAAAAAGACGTAACTATGCCTAAAAAACGAGGATTAAGAAAGAAGCCGGACCTATTTTTTAAAGAGGCTCCGGAACCAATGGGCTAAAATTTAGCTTGCATGTGCGGCTAAATTCTAATTTTTTATCCTTATTTCCAAAAAAATTTTAAAAAAAGCTTGACTTTGAAAAGAAATTGGGCTATAATCCAACTTTCACAAATCAAGGATGCTGGTGTAGCTCAGTTGGTAGAGCTACTGCCTTGTAAGCAGTGGGTCGGCGGT
>CAURMS010000027.1:0-11111 GCA_963526085.1 uncultured Campylobacter sp.
GGCTAGCGAAAAGTAAAAGATCGCATCTTTAAATTTAGAGCGTTTAAAGTGCTTTATGCCTACTTTTTTATAATCTATCAATGTTAAATTCCTCGCCTATTGGGACGTTTATGACCTCAAGCTCTGGGTGAATGTCGATGCGAAGTTGCCTTTCGATGCCGTATTTTAGCGTGGTCGTGCTGGCTGCACATCCGTGACAATGCCCTGTGAGTCTTACGTAAATTTTGCCGTTTTTTATGCCAAGTAGCTCCATGCCGCCGCCGTCATTTTCAAGCATAGGTAGCACCTTTTGCAAACTCGCAGTCACTGGTTTTAAAAGCTCTTCATCACTAAATGGGATCATACTTTTTCCTTAAATTTTTTAGCTATTATAGCAGATAAAGTGCAAACAAACGTTTTCTAGGCTTTTGCTGGTGGCGTTTTGGCTTTAAATTTTGGTGGTTTTTTGTGAGAAAAAAGGGCAAATTTGCCCTTTAAATTTAGTTTAGTAGAAGTGATTTTATATCGATTTTATGCTCTATCATCTTGCTCTCAAGCATAAATTCTTGCGTAGCTTCAAGCGCTTTTATATCTTCAGCCGTGATCTTTGAGCTAAAGTCGTACTGAGGATACATGCTCTTTACCGCCTCTATGCTAAGCCCGGTCTCTTCGGCCGTAAATTTAAGCGCCTCATCCTCGTTCGCCTTGATGTAGTCTAAAATTTCATCCTGAGCCTTTTTAAATTTCTCGACTACGTCTTTATGTTTTTTATAAAACTCTCCGCTTGTAGCCGTCACTATGACTGGAGTGATAACGCCTTTGCCGGTTGTTACGACGTGTAGGCCTGATTTTTGAGCGTTATAAGCAGCAGGTCCCGCAAGAAGCGCCAAATCAACACTACCGTTTTCTAGCGCAGCTTGCGCAGCCGGGATGCCCATAGATACGAACTCGACGTCATTTATGCTAAGCCCTCCAAGTGCTAGATATCCAACCAAAAGCTCGTTTAGGATCGTACCCTTTGGGCCTGCTACTTTTTTGCCTTTTAGATCTTTTGGCGACTTTATGTTTTGGTCCTTAGAAAATATCACAAAGGCTTCAGGCGCCCTTGAATAGGCGCTTACGATCTTGATATCAGCCTTATTTGCAGCCGCTAGTATAACTGAAGTGCCGCCCACACAGTTTAAAAACTGGAGCGAATTTGAAGCTAGCGCTTGCGTCTGCTTCGCACCTGATGTTATGTCAGAGTACTCCACCGGCACGCCAAAAGACTTCGCGTAAAAGCCTTTAAATTTATCGACGATAGATGGGACGTTTAGCGGCGATTTGACGTAGGTCATGCCGATCTTGTCTAAGCCTTCGCTTGCGTTTGCGACGAGGCAAAGCAAAGAGGCCGCACATAAAACCTTGAAAAACTTTCTCATATTTGCTCCTTGTGATTTAAATTTTGTGGATTATATAAATTTTTTGCTTCATTTTGGTTTTAATTATCATCTATCTTTATCCTAAATTTCACTCAAAATTTTGCGTTTTACGGCTATTAGCTCGCCACTTAGCAGATCTCGTGGTCTTGCTAAATTTGATAGATCGTAGTTTGATTTTATACCGCCTTTTTCAAGCAAGATGATCTCATCAGCTAAAAATAGCGCCTCGTCGATGTTGTGCGTGACGAAAAGGATAGTTTTGCCGGCTTTTATCTTTAAGATTTCAGCCTGCATGCTAGCTCTCGTAAATGCATCAAGTGCTGCAAACGGCTCATCCATGAGGATCAATTTTGCCTTATATGCAAGCACTCTCGCAAGCGAAACGCGCGAGCTCATGCCCCCAGAGAGCTGCGAAACGGCGGCAAATTTAAAGTCGCTAAGTCCTATCATGGAGATCAGGCTATCTATCTTTGCTGGCTCGATCTCATGCTTTTTAAGCGCAAAAACGATATTTTCATAGACGTTTAAAAATGGCATGAGGCGGGCTTCTTGAAATACAAAGCCGATCTTTGCAGGCTCTTTAAATTTTATCTCGCCAAGGCTTACGCTTTCAAGACCGGCGATGAGGCGCAAAAGCGTAGTTTTACCGCATCCACTCCTGCCAAGTATGACGGTGATCTTATCTTTTTTTACGCTCAAATTTAGCTCTTTTAAGACATCTATTCGCTTGCCGTGAATGAAAAAATGCTTGGATAAATTTGAAATTTCTATCATTTTTCACCTCGCAAAAGGCTAAATTTCGCTATCAAGAGCAAAAATATCCTATCTATGAGCACGCCGCAAACGCCGATAGTAAAAATGCCTACAAATATCCTATCTGCGCGCGAAAGCTCCTCGGCATCAAGGATCAAGTAGCCTAGCCCACTTGAGGCTGCTATCATCTCCGCTCCGATGATCGCGCGCATAGCGTAGCCAAAGCCTATTCGCATACCGACAAAGATATCTTTTAGCGCACTTTTAAAAATGATCTTGTAAAAAATCTCAAATTTGCTAAAGCCAAAAATTTTGCCAACCTCAATGAGCTTCATGTCGCAGCTAGTTAGTCCCTTTGAGATACTAAGAAACATTGGGAAAAACGAGGCTAGGATAATAATGATGATCTTTGGCGTCTCGTTTATGCCAAACCAAAGCACCAAAATGGCGATCAAACTAAGCGGCGGTATATTTCTAAAAAACTCCAGTATCCACTCGTAATAAACGCCAATCTTTGGCAAAAGCGCTGCAATACCGCCAAGCACAAGTGCTAGGGCAAAGGAGAGCGCGTAGCCTGCAAATATACGCTTAAAGCTGATGACCGTGTGCGTGACGAGCTCGCCGCTTTGTATCATGGCTAACATCGTCTTAAATGTCGCCACAGGGCTTGGCAAGATATATGGCGTGAAAATTTCTAGCTCGCAAACGATCTGCCAGAGGGCAAAGATCACGAGAACTAAAATGCTCTTTTTAAAAATTTCCCTCACAGCCCATCTCCGTTGTGACAGCCGTTTTCGCAGTATAAAAGCTCGATGATCCGGTAGTTTTTAAGCTCGCTAAATTTATAAGAAAGGACATTTTGTATCTTTTCTTTATTGCCAAGGCTTAGAGTTTTTACGCCTAAATTTGTAAAAAATCCCGGCGGTACCGGGCTTGCTTCGAGCTTTTTTGTCTCTAAATTTATCTCATTTTGCTCTTTGAAGCTTTTCCAGGTTAAAAATGTGGTTCGAACTAAATTTAGCTCCCTGCCAAGCTCGGCCAAGTCCTCACAGGGCGTCGTCACGTAAAGCCACTCGTCCTCTTTTAGCCTTGAGCTAAGCTCCATGGCGCTTTCAATCAAAATAGGGTTTAAATTTGATACAAGGCTAGCATGCTCTTTGAAATTTGCCCTGATGAAATTTACAGCCCTCGGACAGCGACTATCGAAGATGAGCTCCTTTTGCGCAAGAGCGTTTTTGTATGCGTTTTTTACGCTTTTAACGTGGTCTTTTTCGCACTCCATTACGCTAAAGCCCTTATCTTGCAAGCTCTTTTTAAGCGCCGCAAGCTCGTAGATACTTTTTACAACAGGATTTAGCCAAACCAGTTTTTTCATGAGAGCTCCCGTCAAATTTAAAAGCTATAATTTAATAATTGAAATCAGAATTGTATCATTTGAAAGCAAAAATTTTTTTTCTTCGGTTTTATCTATGGGTTTTAGTATATTTACGCCGCTTTTTCAAGCTTCATTAGCTCTTTTGGATAGGCAAATTTCTCAACTTTAAATTCAAAAAACAAGCCGTCAAATTTAAACGGCTTGCCTTAAGCCTAACGCCCTCTCGCTAAACCCATCCCCCACGATAAACTCCGTCGTATAGACCAGTGCGCGGCCTTCCTGCGCGTCTTTGATGCGGATGATCAGACGCTTGTTGTTTTTATCGGCTGCGGCGCGGTGTTCGCCGATGGCGGCGCGGTAAATTTGCGTAATGAGATCCTTGCCCGTTTCGTCCAAATTTAGTTCTAACACGAGATCCTCAAGCTCTCTTTTGACTCTGTTTTCGCTAGATGCCTGGCCGTTTTGATAGCTTGCGCTGCTACTTTCCTTGCGCTGTTTAAAGCTTCTGCTTTGGAAATTCATATCGCGCGCGTCCTCTAGGCTCACGACGTCGATTAGATTTATGCGAGCGCCCTGATCGTCGCGGCTGTAGCGCACCTTAAATGCTAGCGGAGCGTCTTTTTGCTCCTCGCTTAGGTTCTCGATGAGCCCCTTTTCGGAGTCAAACGCCGCGACCTTAAACGTGCTAAAAAGGTCCATGATGCTTAGCATCATAAACTCTTTGCCGGTTTTTTTGCTGGGGATTTTAGCGATCTCGGCGATCTTGCCGACGACTAGGATCTCGCTCGTTTTATCTATTTTGCCGAAGTCCTTGCTAGGCGTGTGTTTTATCTGCTCAATTTGCTCTTTGTATTTTTCGAGCGGATGCGAAAAATCCATGCCCATAGCCTCATCAAGAGTCAAAATTTTATCCAAATTTATGCGCATAAACTGCCCGTCTTTGGAGTAGCGAACCTTAAACGCATGCGGCAAATCGCGCTCATCGGCACTCATCGCCTCGACCGCGCCAAGGCCTCTGTCAAAGACTGCGATCTCGACCGTACCGTGGAAATCCAGCATCTCGATCGTGCCCATTTTTTTGCCGTTTTTCTTGCTGATCCTAGTCGTTAGATCCTCTATCTTGCCCACGAGCAGCATCTCGCCGTTTTCGGGCAGCTCGTCAAATTTATCGCTTAGCGTGTATTTTATCTTTGAGATTTGCTCGCGGTACTCGTCTAGCGGGTGGCCGGAGAGGTAGATACCCACGCTTTCTAGCTCAAATTTGAGCTTGGTTTTTAGCTCCAGCTCAGAGTCGTCGCGCACGAGACTAGTTTTAACCGTACCCATGCTCTCGTCGTCGCCAAAGAGGCTCTCGGCCGCGTTTTTCTTGATAGTAGCTGCGTTTTTGCACGCCTCTACGATGTTATCTAGGTTGTTTAGCATCATCTTGCGCGTTAGGCCGAAGCTATCAAACGAGCCCGATTTTATCAGGCTTTCAAAGACTTTTTTATTTACCTTAAAGTTATCCACGCGCGAAACGAAGTCGTCGATATCCTTAAACTCGCCCTTGGCCTGCTCCTCTAAGATATTTTCTATCGCCGCGCCTCCGACGCCTTTTATCGCGCCTAGGCCGTAGATGATGGCGTCTTTGCCTCCTTCGCTAACGACTGAGAATTCTTTGGCAGATTTGTTGACCGATGGCGGTAGGATAGCGATATCTAGGCGCTTGCACTCGTCTATGTAGCGCGAAATCTTATCGGCGTTAGTCTCCTCGCTCGTGATGAGAGCCGCCATAAATTCGGCCGGATAGTACGTTTTCATATAGGCCGTTTGGAAGGTCACGTAGGTGTAGGCCGCAGCGTGGGATTTGTTAAATCCGTACGAAGCAAAGTGCAAAATGAGCTCAAACAGCTCGTCGGCCTTTTTGCCGTCTAGCCCCTGAGCTTCGGCTCCCTCGATAAATTTGCCCTTTAGCCTATCCATCTCCTCTTTTATCTTTTTACCCATCGCGCGGCGCACGAGATCGGCTCCTCCTAGCGAAAAGCCGCCGATAGTCTGCACGATCTGCATAACTTGCTCTTGATAGACGATGACGCCGTAGGTGGGCTCTAGTATCGGCTGAAGCTCCGGAAAAATGTACGTGATAGGCTCCAGGCCGTGCTTGCGCTTGATGAAATCTGGTATAAGATCCATCGGACCCGGGCGATAAAGCGAGATCATCGCGATGATATCCTCGAAGCAGTCGGGGCGCATATCGGCTCCGACTTTTTGCATGCCTTCGCTCTCTATCTGAAACAGTCCCAGCGTCTGGCCGCTACTGATCGTTTCGTAGGTTTTAGGGTCGTTTTTATTGACCTGCTCCCAGATGATCTCTTTGCCAAATCTCTTTTTTACGAGCTTGACGGCGTTATCTATCACGGTTAGAGTCTTTAGCCCCAGGAAGTCAAATTTGATGAGGTCAACGTCCTCTAGGTACTTTAGGCTATACTGCGTGACGAAGTGATCCTCCTCGGCGTTTGGCTGGCGGAAAAGCGGGGTTTTGTTCCATAGCTCCTCGTTTGAGATGACCACGCCAGCCGCGTGCATGCCGGCGTTCCTGTTTAAGCCCTCCAGATCAAGGGCAAATTTCCAAATTCTATTTGCATTTGAGTTGCTTGCTATCAGCTCGCCGATCTTTGGTTCTTTTTCAAATGCCTGCTCCAGCGTGATACCTAGCTCGTCCGGGATGAGCTTAGCCATCGCGTCGGCCTCGGCGTAGGGCATATCGCATACGCGCGCGACGTCGCGGATGACGCCTTTTGCCAGCAGCTTACCAAATGTAATAACCTGCGCGACGTTAAATTTACCGTACTTTTCGATGACGTAGTCGATGATCTCGCCGCGGCGGTTTTGACAAAAGTCCACATCGATATCGGGCATGCTCACGCGCTCCGGGTTCAAAAAACGCTCGAAAAGCAGGTTATACGGCAGCGGATCCAGGTCGGTGATCTTTAGACTATACGCAACTAGGCTGCCCGCCGCAGAGCCGCGTCCGGGACCAACCGGTACGCCGCGCTTTTTAGCTTCGTTGATAAAGTCCCAAACGATCATCATGTAGCCTGGGAAATTCATCTTGTTTATGATATCTATCTCGCGTTGCAGGCGCGTGCGATACTCCTCATGGCGCTCTGCGGGGACAAATTTCAGCCTCTCCTCCAGCCCCTGCCTACACTCGTGCTCAAACAGCACGCTGTCGTTTGGTATGCTATATCGCTTATCAGGCTCAGGCAGGCTCAAATTTCGCTCGGCGGCGTACTCGAGCGTAAATTTAAAATTTGGCGGCGTAGCGTCGCCTAGCTTGATAGAGAGGTCGCATTTATCAACGATTTCCTGCGTGTTTGTGACGGCTTCGGGGATATCGGCGAAAAGCTCGCTCATCTGCGCAGGCGTCTTGACGTAAAACTCGTGCACGCTGTGGCGCAGGCGGTTTGGATCGTCTAGCAGTTTGTTCATCGCGATACACATGAAAACCTCGTGCGCATCGGCGCGTTGCTTAAACGTATAGTGCGTGTCGTTGGTCGCGATAACCTTGATATTTAGCTCTTTTGCTAGGCGCAAGATCTCATCGTCGATCCGCCTCTGATCGCCGATGCCGTGGCGCATGATCTCGAGGTAAAAATCATCGCCGAAGACCTCTTTGTACCACAGCGCGGCTTCCCTAGCCGCCTCGTATCCGCCCGCGCCAAAACGCAAATTTCGCTCGCTTTGGTTGAGGTTCCAGTTCACCTCGCCTTGAAGGCACGCCGAGGAGCAGATGATGCCCTCGCTGTGCTCTTTTAGCATCTTTTTGTTGATACGCGGATAATAATAAAACCCCTCGATATAGCTCATCGAGCTCAGATACATCAGGTTTTTGTAGCCGATTTCATTTTTGGCGATGAGGCAGAGGTGAAAGCGCTGTTTGGTGCTTTTATCGCCCAGCTCCTCGCCGTTATGAATGTAGGCTTCGATACCGATGAGCGGCTTTATGCCTTCATTTTTCATCGTTTTATAAAAGTCTATCGCACCAAACATATTGCCGTGATCGGTGATGGCTGCGGCTTTGACGCCTTGGCTTTTTAGCGTTTTTGCTAGCTCTTTGATACGGTTCGCGCCGTCAAGTAGCGAATACTCCGTGTGCAGGTGCAGGTGCGTAAAATCTGTAAAATCGCTCATTTTTTCGTCCTTTTTAATGCTTTTGATTTTACAAAAACTTTGCTTTTAGGCGGATAAATCGGTCTTGTTTAAATTTAGCTAGACGCGGCAAATAGGCTGATCGTGTGGATTTTTCGTAAAATTTGAGTTTAAATTTGACGCGAGATTTGGAGGCAAATTTGATGCCTGCGGCGCGGGCAGCTTGATTTAAATTTACAGCTCTAAATTTAGCCCAAATTTAAGCGGTAAATTTGACGAAACCTTGCGGGTGTAAATAAAAATTTGAAGCGCGATTACGAGGGGATTAAGAAAAATTTAGATAAGCCGGTAAAAATTTACCGCACTTTTTAAACAATCCAAGTAGCGCGTTTAAATTTATCGGCTAAATTTCTCTTTAAACATCTCAAGCAAATTTGACAAAGCGTCGCATTTTGACGCGTCAAGACCAAGCTTAAAAGCGGCAAATTTATAGTGGATTTTGGCGCCATCCGCTACGCTCACCGCCGGTGCACTCGAGCTTTTGGAGAGCTTTTTGCCGCCCTGCACCAGTAAGCCGTGATGGATGAAATTTGCGCCCGCAAAATCGTAGCCCAAAATTTGCGCTACATACTTTTGCGCCGCCGAGCACGCGAGCAGATCCTCGCCTCGCACGAGCAAATTTACGCCTAGGATCTCGTCATCCACGAGGCTAGCGAGATTATAAGCAGGCGTGTCGTCTTTTTTCCAAACGACGAAATCGCCCAAAATTTGCGCCAAATTTATGCTTTGGGTTTGCGCGAATTTTTCCGTTTCAAACGCCGTCTCGTCCGTCAAATTTAAGGCGCTTAAATTTGATAAATTTAAATTTTCCGCGGCGTTAGGGCTAAATTTTTCGCCGTCAGGTTTCTCTCCGTCTGAGCCGACCAAATTTGCCGAATTTTTTAAACCGTTTGCTGTGCCGTCTTGCGTTGCTTGCTCACTACCGCAAAGCCTGCCCGCCAGGCTCGCCTCTCCGCCAGAGCCGCACCCCAAAGCGTCAAAATTTATCAAATTTTGCCCAACTAAAATTTGCGCTCCGTCAAGGACGCAAAGCCGCATAGCCGTTTCGTCTTTTTTAAATTTAAGATTTTTATCCGCACAAACCCGCATGTAAATGCCGTTTTTAAACGAGTTTTTCATCGAGTGCGAGCACTCGCAAGCGTAGCAAGCGCCTTTTTGCTCAAGCTTTTTTAGCGCATTTTGGTAGGCTCCGAGGCGAAATTTGGAGCTAAATTTGGTTTCAAATTCCCTCATTCCGCTAGGCCCGCCGTCAAAATCAATACCAAGCATTTCAAGCACGCGAAAGATATTTTCCACGTATTGCCTGCGGTAGCGCGGCAAGTCGTAGTCGTCGATCCTTAAGTACAAAATCCCGTCAAAAGCGCGAGTAAAAAGATAGGTTAGCAAGAAGTTGTAAACATTGCCCGCGTGCAAAAAGCCGCTTGGCGTCGGAGCGATACGAGAGGTGATTTTTTGGTTCATTTGGAGTGAAATTTGGTTAAAAAGCTTAAATTTAAAAATTAGTTAAAAGCCGTCAGATTTGACGGCCGGATTATTCTTTAGGTTTAGATTCGTTTACTCTTAGAGCTCTGCCGCCTACTTCCTTGTTGTTTAGCGCTTCGATCGCTTTTAGCGCGTCTGCGTCGTTTTCTATCTCGACAAATCCGAATCCTTTTGAGCGATTCGTGTCGCGATCTTTGACGATTTTCGCGCGTTTTACTTCGCCAAACGGCGCAAATGTATCCTTAAGCTCTGCCTCAGTCATGCGATATGACAAGTTACCGACGTAAATATTCACAGTAACGTTTCCTTAAATCAAATTCCCGATAAAATCGGTTGATAGATGATACCTGAATTTAAATAAAAAAGCTAGATAAAAATTGATATTTTTATAATTTTTTGTAAATTTAAACCTCGGCTAGCTTTTTTGGAAATTTATTTTTATTCGAAGGTTTGGGGTTGCGTAAAATTTGAAGTAAATTTAAGGCAGGTTTGGCACGGAACACCAGCCAATCGGCGCAAATAAATTTAAACCAAAACGCGACCTCATCGGCAATTTTTATAATTTAACAGCCGCAAATTTGATGCTTGCAGGCTTTGTTAAAATTTAAGCCACATCTTCGCCAAAAACTGGCAAAACGTGCGGCATTTACCAAATTTAAGCCCGCAAATCGTTATTTGACAAATAAAAGCCCGTTTTTCACTTCGTTATAAACTTGCTCGCCGTCTAAAATTTTAAGCAACTCCAAAGCAAACTCCATTGCCGTGGCGGGACCTCTTGATGTGATGATATGGCCGCTTTGCACGACGTTTCTATCGCTTACGTAGCTTCCGCCGCGTACGGCTTTTTCGCAGCCAGGATAGCAGGTAAACTCGCCTCTAACGATCTCTGCGGCGTCAAGAGCGATCGGCGCGGCGCAGATGGCTGCTATAAATTTACCTTTTTTATCGAAACGCTTTATAATTTCTCTCATTTTTAGATTTCCTTCGATATTTGAGACGCCCGGCTGACCGCCCGGCAAAACCAGCATATCGTACTCCTCGACTTCGAGGTCATAAAGCGTCATATCGCAGACGAATTTCACTCCGTGAGCGCCTGCTATAGGCAGCTTATCAAGCCCGACGATATCGACTTCTACGCCGCCTCGTCTAAGCACGTCTACGATACTAACGCCTTCTATCTCCTCAAACCCGTCGGCAAAAATCACGGCAACTTTTTTCATAATTTTCTCCTTAAATTTTCCATAATTATACTGCTATTTGTTAAATTTACGCTATAATCGGCGTACTTTAAATTCGAAAGGAAGGAAAATGGAAGTAAAGATTACATATTGCAATTCTTGAAACTATAGACCGGTAGCTTCTCGTGTAGAAGAAGAATTTTTAAGTCAAATTCCAGGTGCTAAAATTAGCAAAACCGTCGGTAGCGGCGGAAACTTCATAGTTGAAGTAGACGGGAAAGTAGTCTTTTCTAAAAAAGATCTCATCGGTACGGACGTAAACGCCCTGCCAAACTACGAAGAGATCGTTGCTTTGGTCGATAGAGTTAAAAAATCAGCCTAAAGTCTAAGCTAAGGCTTAGGCCTTGGCTTTTTTTTCAAATTTTATCTCGTTTTTTTGATATTTTTTCAGCAATCCGTTTGTACGCCTCTTAAAAATTTTCCATCTAGCTTCGTTTCCATGTTTTTCAAATAAACTTAACGCTTGGCGGGTCAAAATTTCTTGTTCACGCTTTATGAGTAGATATTCAAAAAGCTGGTCAATGACCGCTAGACCGTTTCGCTCCAGTATCAAATCAATCAAATTTCGTTCGGTTTTTATCTCCTCAAAAAAACTAAATACCACTCTTAAATCGTTCGTTAAATTTTCACAAAGCGCTGCCGTATCGGTGTTTTCGTTGATTTCATAGTAAG
>CAURMS010000028.1:0-10979 GCA_963526085.1 uncultured Campylobacter sp.
GATAGCCGCTATCGTAATGCTCATGATATCAAGCGGGATACCCAGCACGCCCATGACACCAAACACCGCGCAAAGCGGGATCAAATTTGACGCGATAGCGATGGCGGCTAGCTTTATGCTTTTAAAAATAATGCAAAAAACGATAAAAAGCGACAAGATCACGAAACCAAAAGAATCCACCTGTGAAGCAATGAGGCTTTGAAGGAGGTTGTTATAAAGCACCATCGCGCCGCTAACTTGGACACTCGCGTTGTCGTTTGCGATCAAATTTGCGATATCGGTTTTAAGCTCGTGCAAAAACTCGTCCCTGCGTAGCGCGTCGTCGCTGTCAAGAGTTCGCGCGGTAAAGCGCAGCTCGTTATCCTTTATGCTCACGTAGGGGCTTAGGATGATGTCTTTGTACTTTTGCGGGATCTGTTCGTATAGGATCGAGAGCATGAGGCCGTCGGCGGGCTTTTGCGTGATGCGCTCGACGATCTTTACGACTGTGTTTAGGCTGCTCGCATGCCCGATAAAGCGCTTATTTTCTAGATAGTTATGCACCTTTTTGGCGACGTCGATTTTATGCTGATTGAACCAGTATTTATCCTCGTTCGCGCTAGCGGCAAACTCGTCGTCAAATTCGTCTTTAGGCTCGTTTTTGGCAGCCTTTTCGTCAAATTTGGGCTTGTTAAATTTGATCAATATATCAACCGGCACGGTGCCGCCTAGCTTCGTATCGATCACCTGCATACCTTTGTGGATTTCAGTCGTATCTTTAAAATAGCTTATAAAGCTGTTTTCGACCTTTAGCTTTGAAATACCATAAAGCCCAAAAATAAGCACCGCAAGGCTAATGGCGTAAACCGCGCGGCTATGATTTAGCGCGAACGCGGCGCAGTGCTTGGTAAAGCTAAATTTATCCTCAAACGTCCTAACCGGAGCGAGCTTTGGCATCAGAGCCATCGCGGAGCCAAACAGCAAAAACGCAAGCACCAGCGAGATAGAGATCGACGCGCTCATCATGATGCCAAGCATTATGATGGGTTTGATATCAGAAAGCGCAAGCGATAAAAAGCCGATAACGGTCGTAAATATCGCAAAAAACGATGGGCTGGCCTTATCGCGCAGCGTGAGATAGACTAGCTGGCGGTTGTTAAGGTGCAGCTTGGTAAGGCAAAACTCGCGGTAGCTCACGATCAGGTGGATGACGACCGAGATCGTGATGATGAGCTGAAGTGCGATGTAGTTTGAGCTAATCACCGTGATCTCCCAGCCAAAAAATCCAAACAGCCCGCTCGCCCAGATAACGCTAATCGCGCAGATAAAAATCGGCATAACGATGTAGCGAATCTGCCTAAAAAACAGCCAAAGACAAAAGACCAAAAGCAGAGTCACGCTGATGCCGTAGGTCGCAAGATCCGAGCGCACGAAGCTCACCATATCATCCGCGATCATATTTGCCCCGCCTAAAAACAGGCTCTCGCCGCCGCCAAATTTCGCTATCGTCTCGCGTATCTGCTCGATCGCGGCGTGCTCTTTTATACGCGCTTCGTCGCGGTGAGCCTTAAACTGCGCATTTACGGTGCTTAGACGCTGTTTTTGCTCGCTCGTGATATTGCCCTCAATCTTAGCGTTTAGCAGGGTGTTTCGCTCGTTTAGTATGCTTTGATATTTTTCGTCGGTCTTTAAATTTAACACGATCGCGGTAGTTTTTAGATCACGGCTAACGAGGTTGTTCGTATATAGCGGACTATCCGCAAACTCGCGGCGCACTAGAGTTTTGTTTATATCGGCATCGGCAAGGCTTGGCACGTGCTTAACTAGCTCGCCAAGATCGCTAGTCCCGCTTTGAAGCAGCGGGATGTTTAGCACTGAAATGACGTTTGATACGAGTTCGTTTTTTTCAAGTTCGCGGCTTAAATTTTCTATCTTTTTAAGCGTGGAAGGCGCGAGTAAATCGTCTTTTGGCGTGTAGGCTATAACTAGGTAGTTTGGGCTAACGTAGCGTTTAGAAACGTCTCTAAAGACGGCCAGATCTTTATCGTTTTCAAGTAGCAGCGTCTCAGTAGATGCGTCCACCTCGAGCTTGCCGCTAACATATCCAAAAACTAGCGTCGCGGTTAGCACGCCCGCGATAACGCTCTTTGGAAAGTCTACGATAAATTTAAAAATCCGCTTCATCAGCGCCTTATTGCGGAGCTTGGACGGAGTTTAGCTTGCTAAGCAAATTTTCAAAGCTCTCGTTTTCCATCAGGCTGTCAAACTGGCTGCGGTAGGTCTGGATGATGCTAACGCCTAAAATTTCGACGTCGTAGATGAGCCAGCCGCGCTCTTTGGCGTTATAAAATTTATACGTAAAGCCGTAGTTTTTGCCGTCCTCGCCGACCAAATCGGCATTTAGAAAGTAGCGATTTTCGTTCGGCTTGGTTACGTCTTTAAAATTTATAGTTTGGTTTTTGTAGCTTAAAAGCTTATCGACGTAGCTTGATTTTAATCTCTCTTCAAAAGCTTTGTTAAATTTAACCTTTTGCTCGGCGCTTAGGTTGTTGTAGCGCTTACTTAGGGCGATCTTTGACATCTGTTCGTAGTCGAAATACGGGTCAAAAACGGCGAAAATTTTGCTTATTTTCTCGTCTTTGCTCAAATTTGCGTTTTTTAGCACCTCGATAGCGTCTTGCGTCGCTTTTTGCATCGTAGGTTTTATCTGCTCCTCGCTGATCGCAAAGAGGCTAACCGCGCTAAAAAACGCAAGCAGAATGATTTTTAAAAACTTCATTTTATTCCTTTATTAAATGATTTCGGCGCTGTTCGTATGCGTCGCGTAGAAACGGATACAGATCGATCGCGTCTTTTTTAAGCTCGTCGTAAGCGTCTGGGTGCAAAGACAAGAGATTGCCTTGCCGAAAAGACTTTATCGCAAACGAATCTAACATCGGTTTTACGTAGCTGACGGGATCTAGGTAATAATCCCCGACCATACCCGCCATATCGCGTAAATTTGAAGGCCCCAGAAACGGCAAAACCACGTGAAATCCGCTGCCTACGCCCCAGTAGCCTAGCGTCTGACCCAAGTCCTCGTCGTGGCGCTGCAGATTGTAGTATTTAGCGCCGTCGGTTAGCCCGCCAAAGCCTATGATCGTATTTGCTAAAAATCTCAGCGTCTCTTCGCCTGCCTCGCTAAATTTAAACTGCAAGAGATTGTTTACGAAACGAACGGGATATAAAAGGTTGTCAAAAAAGTTCCCCACTGCAGTTCTAGCAGCCTCTGGCACTACGTAGTTGTAGCCTTTTATCGCAGGATGTATGGCGTTTACGTACATAAAATCATTAAATCCCGTCATCATTCTATTATAACCGCTAAGCGGATCGAAAATCTCGCTAGGCTGCGTAAATTCGTCGTCAAATTCGCTCTTTTCTTGCGTTTGCTCAGCAAAAACGCAACTAAAAACGAGCAAAAAAGAGAGTAAAAATTTTCTCATCAAATCTCCGAATTTTAAGTCTGCAAAGGTAGTAACCTGAGATTTTATCTCAATGTAGCTTTTAAATTTATAAATTTCAAAATACCCGGTATTACGAAGTTTATTTAAGTTATTTTTCATATATATTTAAATATACTTCCTAGCAAATTATTTTTTTATATTGATAGAATTTGGGGGTTTTTCATGAAAGCAGACGTTAGTTTAGAGCTATTTTTAGATAGCGGCGTATCGGTGTTAGCCAAGCATATAGAGCTTTTAAAGGCCGTAGAGCACACCAAAAGCATAACAAAAGCGGCCGAGTACGTCGGCATCTCGTACAAAAACGCATGGGACAGCCTAGACGCGCTAAATAACCGCTCGGACGAACCGCTAATCGCAAGAGCCGAAGGCAACAAGAAAAACAGCGGCTCGGAGCTCACGCCGTACGGCAAAAAGATGATCGCGCTATACGACGCGATGCTAGAGAGCCAAAAGATATTTTTAGAAAAAGTTTGTTCAAATATAAACGTCGATACGAACGAAATTTTAAATTTACAACGCATGAGCATGAGTCTAAGCGCACGAAACCAGCTAAGCTGTGAGATAACCGAGGTAAAAACGGGCGCGGTAAATTCGCAAATCAGCGCCAAACTCTCAAACGGCGAAATTTTACGCGCCAACGTCACGGTCGAGTCTGAAAAAAATCTAAATTTAAAAGTCGGCAAAAAGGTTGTATTTATCTTTAAAGCCCCTAGCGTAATGCTCGCAAAAGAGGAAAATCTAAAACTAAGCGCGGCAAATTTACTAAAAGGACGCGTGATCGAGGCCAAAATCGGCTCGGTAAACGCCGAAATCGTGCTAGAAATCAGCAATCATCAGACGATAACCTCTATCATCACCAAAGAAAGCGCGATGCAGATGCGTATCGGCGTGGGCGACGAGCTCACCGCTATAATCAAAGCAAGTCAAATCATAATAGGAGTATAAAAATGAAAAAAACATTTTTTTCGTTAGTAGTCGCGGCCATCGCCGCTTTTAACCTAAACGCGGGCGAGATCAACGTATTTGCCGCTGCAAACGTCACTTATGCGTTTGACGAGCTAAAGGCTGAGTTTGCTAAATCAAATCCCGACACCAAAGTAACCGTCACTCTAGGAGCTAGCGGCGCGCTATCTACGCAGGTCAAAAACGGCGCTCCGGCGGACGTTTTCATGGCTGCAAATATGAAATTCGTCCAGGATCTATACGACACCAAATTTGCCGCAACCCAGCCCGTAGTATACGCTCAGGGCGCGCTTGCGCTATTTACGATCAGAGATATCGATCTAGCTAAAGGCATAAACGCTGTTGAAGACCTAAAAGCCATCGCGATCGCAAATCCTGAAACCGCTCCGTACGGCAAAGCTAGCATCGAAGCTCTAAAAAAAGCCGGCATCTACGATAAAGTCGAGAAAAACGTCATCCTAGCAAAATCTATCGGCGAGGCTCTAAGCCAAGCTCTAAGCGCTGCTGACGTCGGATTTATAGCGGCTTCTGCAATGTACGATAAAAAAATGGCCGAGTACAAAGAGGGCAAAAATTTTATCCTCATCGATCCTGCACTCTACACTCCGATCGATCAAGGTATGGTTATCCTAAAACACGGCGAAAACAATCCTGAGGCCAAGGCTTTCTATGACTTCATCAGAAGCGACCGTGCGAAGGAAATCTTTAGAAAATTCGGATACGTCGTCCCGTGATAAAGGCTAAAATTTCGGCGATAGAGCAAAATGACGGCGTTAGCGTTTTTGAGTTTAGCGCCGAAAATTTGAGCCTAAAAATGCTATCCTTGGAAAATCTACAAAATTTAAAAATCGGCGACGAGGTTTGGCTAGGCTTTAAAAGCTCGGACGTCTTCGTCGCTACTTCTGCGCTTTTAAACTGCTCGGTCTCAAACGAGATAAAAGCGCAAATTTCAGATATCCAAAGAGGACAAATCACGAGCTCGCTGCATCTAAACGCGGGCAAATTTGAGTTTGAAAGCATTATCTCGACGGCATCGCTAAAGCGGCTAAATTTAGCGCCGGGCGATCAAATTTACGCCTACGTCAAGGCAACCTCGCTATACATCGCATGATAGAACTAAACTGCATAAAAAACCTAAATGGCGCAAACGGGAAATTTGATTTAGACGTAAATTTGAACGTAAAAAAGGGCGAATTCGTCGCTCTATACGGCAAAAGCGGCAGCGGCAAAACTACGCTGCTGCGCCTGATCGCGGGCTTTGAAACGCCTGATAGCGGAACGATAAAAGCAGGTGGTCGGACGCTATTTGACGGTAAAAACTTCACTCCGCCCCAAAGCCGAAATATCGGATTTTTATTTCAAGACTACGCGCTTTTTCCAAATATGAACGTGATGAAAAATCTGCTTTTTGCAAACAACGACCTAAATTTAGCCCGCAAGCTGCTGGGTCTCGTCGAGATGAGCTCGCTAGAAAACGCGGCTATCTCGCAGCTCTCGGGCGGTCAAAAGCAGCGCGCCGCCCTAGCCCGTGCACTAATGCGAAAGCCTGAAATTTTACTACTCGATGAGCCGCTTTCAGCCCTTGATAACGCCATGCGCGAAAAACTGCAAGACTATCTTGCCAAGGTGCACGCCGAGTTTGATATGACGACGATTTTGGTTAGCCACGACGTCGCGGAGATCTACAAACTCGCCTCAAAAGTCTTCGTGCTAGAGGGCGGTAAAATCGCGCAGGAAGGTAGCTCGGGCGAGATATTTTTGCGCCACAGCGGCTCGCAGAAATTTAGCCTGCCTGCAAAAATTTTAGAGATCTCAAAGCGAGACGCCATCTATGTAGCCGTAGTTTCCGTCGGTCAGCAGCTTTGCGAAGTGGCTCTAAGCGCTGCGGAAGCTGCAAATTTAAAAGCCGGCGACGAAGCGGCGATAAGCGCCAAGGCGTTTGGGTTAAATTTGCAAAAAAACGGTAGCGAAAGAGGCGCGACTTACGGCGCCAAATTTGACGAGCAAAACACCGAAATTTACGCACAAAGCGAGCCGAGATGAATATCGATTTTACGCCCTTTTACCTCTCGCTAAAGCTTGCTTTTATCTCGACTGCGATCTTGTTTTTTCTCGTGTTGCCCGTAGCATTTTGGCTTAGCTGCGCGAGTTTTAAATTTAAACCCGTGCTAGAAGCCGTGATATCGCTGCCGCTCGTGCTGCCGCCTTCGGTGCTCGGATTTTACATGCTGGTTTTTCTCTCGCCTTATAATTTTTTAGGCAAATTTTTTGAGGAAACCTTTGATATCCGCTTGGTTTTTAACTTTTCAGGCCTCATCATCGCTAGCTGCATTTACTCGCTGCCTTTTATGTTTCAGCCGCTTCAGGCGGGCTTTGCGAGCCTGCCAAAGAGCCTTTTTGAGGCGAGCTACTCGCTAGGCAAAGGCAAATGGGAGACGCTTTTTAGAGTTGCTTTGCCAAACATCAAACCCTCGCTTCTAACCGCTCTCATAGTAAGTTTCGCGCATACTTTGGGCGAGTTTGGTGTCGTGCTGATGATAGGCGGTAGCGCCCCAGACAAGACTAAAGTCGCCAGCATCGCCATCTACGAGGCCGTCGAGCTCATGGACTACACCAAAGCGCACGTTTATTCGGCGATTATGCTGTTTATAAGCTTTGCGGTGCTATTTTTAGTCTATTTTTTCAACAATTCACACTCAAAGAGGACGCAATGAAAGATATAAACGCAAATCCGGTCAAATTTGACGAGCTAACGGGCGGCAAAAACTGCATAGTTTTTACATATCCGAAAATGGGCGAGAGCGGGAAGTTTTTGCCTGAAAATTTAAAGGATTTAAAGGGGCTAACCGGCTGCACGCTTCAGTGCAAAGCCTATCAAGAAAACCTTGCAAAGCTCGAGTCTTTGGGCTTTACGCTAATAGCCGTCGGCTCTCAAAGCGTAGAAAAGATGAACGAATTTAAACAAAGCGTAGGCGCGAATTTTATATTTTTGAGCGATGAAAACTTCGAGCTAGAATCCCCGCTAAATTTACAAACTTTTACCACAAACGATGGCAAGAAATTTTACCGCCGCCAAACACTGATCATAAAAAACGGCGAAGTCGTAAAAAGATTTAACGACGTGGCAGAGCCCGCAAACGACGCGAAAAACGTACTTACAGCCATAGAGCGGCTTTAAATTTCCGTCAAATTTACGCAAGACGGCTAGCGACTTCATGGCTCAAATTTTGACGAGAATTTGAGCCGTTTAAACTCAAATTTAAGCCCCAAATTTGATGCCGAATTTAAAACACTCGCAAGTAAAACCGCAAGTCAAATTTTAAATTCCCGTCAAACGTAAATTTAACCTAACCCAAAATAATTTTTTTATATAATTACGCAAAAATTTAGGCGGGATATGAATCTTTTTTCCATAGAATTTGGCTTGTGTTTTTTTATTTTTTGGCCGATTTATTATTTTTTAAACGATAAAACGCAAGCTCAAAAAGCCGTTTTACTCGCCTTTTCCTACTTGTTTCTGGCCTCGTTCGGGCTTAAATTTCTAATCATAAATTTTATCTTTAGCACGGCGATTTTTCTTTTTGCAAGGGCGGCTCAGGGCAAGGACTCTGCGATTTCGTTTGCCGCGGGCGTTATTTTTGTGCTTTGCGCGCTTGCGTTTTTTAAATACGGCGGATATTTCACGATCAAATTTGGCGTCATGAGACTTGAAACCATCGCACTGCCACTTGGCATTTCGTTTTATTCGTTTATGAGCATTTTGCTACTAAAAGCCGTGCGAGAGGGCGAGCTAGAGACGCCTAGCTACCTTGATACGCTGATTTTTCTTAGCTTTTTTGCCGCGATTATTTCGGGTCCGATTTTACGGCCAAAGCCATTTTTCGAGGCGTTAAACTCCCCCAAAGTTTTTCGCGCTAGCCCCGCCATATTTGCACTTTTGTGTTCCGCGCTCTTTAAAAAGCTCATCGTTGCAAACCATCTTTTCGAGATAGTTAATCCCGTTTTCGCCGCGCCCACCCTGCCCGCGTCGCAGCTTCTTGGCGCGCTTTTTGGCTACAGCGTGCTGCTTTACGCCGATTTTAGCGGCTACGTGGACTTCGTGACGGCGCTAGGACTCATGTGCGGATTTGTTTTGCCGCAAAACTTCAACCGCCCTTTTACGGCGCAAAATTTAAAAATTTTCTGGCAAAATTGGCACATCAGCCTAATGAATTTTTTTAAAGAGTGCGTCTATTTTCCGCTCGGAGGCAGTCGCGGCACGGCGGCACAGACACAGCTAAACGTTATGCTAGTTTTTGCGATCTCGGGCGTCTGGCACGGCGCGGGGCTTAGCTTTTTGCTCTGGGGGCTCATCCACGGCCTTGGCGTCGTGTTTTTAAATTTAACCAGCGAGTGCAAATGGCTCAACTCAGCGATGCTGGGGCGATATTTTACATTTATTTTCGTGAGTATGGTTTGGGTGTTTTTCACGATGGATTTTGAGGGAGCGGTGCGCTACATCGGAGCGATTTTTAGAAACTCGGGCGGAGAGCTTCTTGCGATTTGCGCGCTATTTGCTGGCGTTTTCGTGTTCGTATTTTTATACGCCGCGCTTGATGTTTATCAGCTTTTGGTCAAATTTTTTGAAAATATAAACGCCCTTTTTTCAGCCGTTTTTTTGGCTATTTTTGGGATAATTATTTACTTTTTGATGCCGTCTGGCATGCCTAACTTTATATATCAAGGATTTTAATGAGAGCGTTTTTTGGGGTATTTCTCGCGTTTTTTACGCTGATTGCGCTATTTTTGCGACCGCTGTCAAACTACTACGAAGCCAAATATCAAAAGGATTTTTTCATCACGGATGAGCGAGCGATGGCGCTGAGCGATAAATTTATAAGCGCAGCGGAGAACGGCCTGCAGAGTGCAAAATCAGCTATCGATAAATTTACGGGTATTTTTTCGGGCGATAAAAAACAGGTCGCAACTAGCGCTAAAACGGAGCAAAATCTAACTGCAACCAAAACCGAGCCCGCAAATTTAAACGCTCAAAACACGCAAAATTTAACGCCTACTATCGGCGCGGTAAAAGAGGCAAATTTAACTGCACAAACCGCTCAAATTTCTCCCGCTAAAACCGCTTTAAATTTAGATAAAAACGGCTCACTAGCGTCAAATTTAACGCCGAGCGCTCCAAGCAAAACAAATAAATCCGCGACTTTTGATATCGAGCTAAATGAAAATTTAGGCGTCATTTTGATAGGCGACTCCATAATGCAAGGCTTTGGCTGGGGCTTTGAAAACGCGCTAAAAACAAGCAAAATCTCAATCAAAAATATGGCCAAAGCAAGCACGGGGCTAACAAATAAGAAATTTTACGACTGGAGCGAGGAGCTAAAGGCGGCGCTAGCGAGCCTAGAAAATCGCCCGCAAAATCTGCTAATCTTCGCGCTTTTTGGCGCAAACGACGCTTATAGCTATACATTTGACGAGCAGGCGCTGGACTTTGGCACCGACGCGTGGCGCGAGGCGTATGAGGGCAGGATCGCCGAGATCTACGAGATCGCTACAGAGCACGGCGCGCAGGTCGTATGGCTGGGAGTGCCGTGCATGAAGAGCGAGAAATTCGACAAAAAAATGAAGGCGCTAAACCTGATCTACAAAGACTCGGCGCAAAAATACGGCGCGCGCTACATCGATATCAGCGGCGCGATCTGCGATAACGGCAAGTATATAAAAGAGGGTGCCGACAAAAAACCGCTACGCAAGGACGACGGCATGCACATCAGCATGAACGGCGCTAAAAAGATCGCCGTCTACGTCGTGGATAAGCTGCTAAACGGGCAGAGCAATAATTTTTAGTCAAATTTGAGTTTGAATAAATTTGCGCGGTCGGAAATTCTTAAAATTTGAATTTTCGCAGTTTTTTGCGCCTTTAATTTGAACAAATCTGCCGAGCCGCTTGCAAAATAAATACTGGCACGCCTTAATTAGCTCGCACTCATTTCCATCATACAGCGCGGTCAAATACTCTCTCGCAAAAGATAAAATATCGCACTAAACAATCGCACAGCCGTCTTTTTTGCCTCAAACGGCTATTTCGCCAAACCCGCCGACGTTTTACTGCAGCCGACCTAGATACAAAACGGTATTTTGGCGCAAAGCTTTGCCGCAACGTTAGAAACGCGTGACAAACCGTGCTTGGCACTTTTACGTCGTCTTAGGTATACGCTTTCTTTGCCGACGTAGATTTTATCGGTTCATTTTTTGTTTTCATCGCCTCAGCAAATTTAAATTTGCGTCAAATTTGAGCAACAAAACTCAAATTTAAAAACCGGCCGGCGCCAAAATAGCGTTAAGCTCGCGCCGACTCAGTTAATTTTCAAATTTACCCAACTACCGAATTTAGTAAATCCACTTCACGACGTCGCTTAGTTCGCGGCGGTATCTTTTTGGCTGTGGTTTTACGCGGTAGCCAAACGGTACCATGAGGCACACGCGCTGCTTGCTCGTGTCAAGGCCTAAAATTTTATTTAACGCCGCTGCATCAAAGCC
>CAURMS010000029.1:0-10863 GCA_963526085.1 uncultured Campylobacter sp.
AATTTACCCCTGTCGCGCCGCAAAAAAGGCTAAATTTTGGTTCAAATTTCATCTTTTTCCTTCTTTTTTATTTTCTAATGCGCAAATTATAGCTTTTTGAAATTTAATTTCTTATAATTTTTAGCGAGTCGAAATTATATTTAAAATGATATTAATTATTATATTTAAACCCCCGCTAAGATGCATTTTTGTATTATTGCGCTCTCATTTCAACAAAAGGAACGATATGAAAAAAACTTTTTTAAAAGCGCTATTGGTGCTTTTTGCGGTATTTTCGGCAACCCAAGCGGCGGCAGAAACTAAGGTCATAAAAGACGTCTTGGGTCGCGAGGTAAAGGTAAATTTACCCGTTAAACACATAGCCCTAGGTTTTTACTACACCGACTTTTTAGCCGTCGGCGGTACCAAGGCTTTAGATAAAGTCGTGGGCTTTTCAAAAGAGGTTTGGACGGACTGGACGCCTGCTAGCTGGGATCTATATAGCAAAGCGCTACCGCAGCTAAATAAGCTTGCGGACTTCGGCGAAGTAGAGGTCGGTACGTTCTCGGTAGAAAAAGTTATCTCTCTAAAACCCGATTTGCTAATACTCGCATCTTGGCAGTATAACGTGCTAGAGCCTGATTTAAAGCCTCTAACCGATCTAAATATCCCGATAGTCGTGCTTGATTATAACCGCGAGAAGGTTGAGCTTCACGTAAAAAGCACTAAAATTTTAGGCGAAATTTTAGGCGAGGAAAAAAGAGCGGACGAGATCTCTAAACTATACGAAGACACCGTAAAAAAAGTGGGCGACCGCATCGCAAAAGCAAATTTGCCTAAACCTAAAATTTACATAGAATTCGGCCGCGGCGGTCCTGACGACACGGGGATAACCTACGGTAAAGATATGTGGGGTTCGCTGATAGATTTGGCCGGCGGAGATAATATCGCAGCCGATCTAGTCGAGCAGTGGGCACCCATCAACGCCGAGCAAGTCATAGCCGCAAAACCCGACGTTATAATGATAACAGGCCGCGAAACCGAACTAAAAAAAGAACCGACTGCGATGGTGATGGGTATAAACATAGATAAAGCCGAGGCGCTAAAAAGACTGGACGGATTTAAAAAACGCGTCGGTTGGTCAGAGCTTCCCGCCATCAAAAATAACCGCCTATACGGCCTATATATGGGCGCGTCAAGAACTCTTGCTGATATGGCGATGGTGCAATATATCGCAAAAGCTTTGTATCCGCAGCTATTTAAAGACGTAGATCCGATAAAGACTTACGTTGATTTTCATAAAAAGTACTTGCCTGTCGTTCCCGTCGGAACTATAGCCATCCAAGCGGACGAAAAATGAATAAAATAAGCTCCGAAGATGTCGTAAAGGCTCATAGAAAGCGTGAATTTAAACGCTTAATCATCATCTTGAGCTTTATAGTCGTGGGTCTTGTATCGATGGTGTTTGATATCGGTACCGGGCCTGCGATGCTCTCGCCAAGAGAAGTCGTAGATACGCTTTTACAGCCGATTTTAGGCGGCGAGCAGGATAAATTTTTATACCACATCGTTTACGATATCAGGCTTCCCGTAGCGCTTATGGCTTTAGTCGTAGGCGCGGCTTTGGGAGCGGGCGGCGCAGAGATACAGACGCTTTTAAACAACCCTATGGCAAGCCCCTATACACTGGGGCTTGCCGCGGCGGCGGGGTTTGGCGCATCGCTGGTGATGGCGTTTGGTTCGTTTGGGCTGCCTCAAATTTACGCCGTGCCTATCGGCGCGTTTATCATGACGATGCTAGCGGCGTCTATACTGTTTTTGTTTTCGATGATGAGGCGATTTGGATCGGCTACTTTGGTTTTAGTCGGTATCGCGCTTTTGTTTTTGTTTCAGTCTATGCTCTCTTTGGTGCAGTTTTTGTCCGCACCCGAGATTTCGCAGGCGATTTTATTTTGGCTGTTCGGCAGCCTACAAAAAGCTAAATGGAGTACGCTGGCCGTCGCTACGGTCGTAACGGTCGTATGCATCTCGCTACTGATGCTAAATACTTGGGCGCTAACGGCTTTGAAACTAGGCGAGGAGCGAGCCAAAAGCATGGGCGTAAATTTATCCGCCCTTAGGATTAAAATTTTGCTCATAGTTTCGGTTATGACGGCTACGGTCATTAGCTTCGTCGGCGTTATAGGCTTTATCGGCCTGGTCGCTCCGCATATCGCTAGAAATTTAGTCGGCGAGGATCAGAGATTTTTCCTGCCTACTACTATCTTCGTCGGTGCGGCGTTTTTGTCGATAGCTTCGGTACTTTCTAAGGTTATAAATCCGGGCGGACTCTTTCCGGTCGGCATCATCACGGCGTTTGTGGGCGTGCCGTTTTTCTTCTGGATCATCCTTTCAAGGAAAAACGTATGCTAGAGCTTAAGAATTTAACGATATACCGTGGCTCGCTTTGCACGGCAGATGCCGTAAACGCTAGCTTTGAAGAAGGTAAGGTTTACTCGGTACTAGGGCCTAACGGCGCAGGCAAAACTACGCTCATAAGCGCGATTTTCGGCGAGATGGACTATGAGGGCGAGATTAAATTCGGCGAAGAGAGGTTAAATTTCAAAAACCATTTCTCTTGGAAAAAGAAAATCGGCTACATGCCCCAAGATAGCTACGTAGACGCGAGTTTAACGGCTCTTGAGGTCGTTTTGCTAGGGCTTATGGATAGTCTCGGGCTTTATCTAAAAGACGAGCAAATAAACTCGGCCGTAGAGATAATGAAAAAATTAGGGATTTTACATCTAGCCGGTCGCGACGTGATGCAGCTCTCAGGCGGCCAGCGTCAGATGGTGATGTTTGCCTCCGTGCTTATTAAAAAGCCTAAAATTTTGCTTTTGGACGAGCCTGTTTCGGCTCTTGATATGCACCATCAATGCGTGCTTTTGGACTGCGTTAGGAAATTTACGCGCGAGCACGGCATAACTACCGTGATGATACTGCACGATTTATCGCTGGCGTCGCAGTTTAGCGACGAGGTGTTGCTACTAAGTGACGGCAAGATAAAAGCCAAAGGCGAAGCTAAAAAAACCATAACTAAAGAGCTAATACAAGAGCTTTATAAAGTAAACGTGGATATTTTTTACGACGATGCCGGCGTACCGGCCGTAGTCGCAAAGTCGGCGTTTGGGGTAGAGTAGCGCGTGAGGATTTTTATCTTAAGTTGCCTTGCTTACGCAAAGGGCAACGAGGATTTGCGAAATTTAAGCCGCGCGTTTAGCGACGGCGGCGCGCCGTGCGAGATAGTGCCGTGGCAAAATTTAGACGTCGGTTCGCTAGACGAAGATTCTTTGATTTTACCGCTTGCGACTTGGGATTACAGCCTAGACGCGGCTAAATTTTTATCGTTTTTGGGCGAGCTTGAAAAAAGCGGAGCAAAGATAATAAACGGCGCCGAGATCGTGCGTTGGAATTTATCGAAAAAATACCTCTTAGAACTTGAAGCCTTAGGACTTCCCGCGATCCCTAGCATACTTTTAAACGGCGATGAAAATATAGAAGAGCTAAGGCGAATTTGCCCGGGCGGCGTGATAAAACCGCTCGTCGGACAGAGCGGCAACGGCGTAGCTAAAATCGACGAAATATCAAATTTAAGCGAATATAAAAACGGAGCTTTGCTTCAGCCTTTTATCGAAGAGATCGTCGTTAGCGGCGAAATTTGCTTGATATTTTTAGGCGGCGTTTTTTCTCATGCCGCTCGCCCGCTAGCGACGATTATAGGGCAAACTCGAATTTCGGCGTTAAGATTAGCTCGGCAGAGCCGCCCGTAGCCTTTCTAAACGTCGCGCGAGACGTTTTAGCTAGGCTTGCCTTTAGTCCCGTCTACGCAAGAATAGATCTAATCGGTGCAAAAGATAAAATTTTAATCAACGAAGTCGAGCTTATCGAGCCTAGTCTTTATTTTAGCTACAGTAAAAACTCTACCGAAAAATTCGTAAAAGTAATCCTAGATAAATTTGTCGAGGAATTTAGAGCCGATCGGCTCTAAATTTGATTATTTCGATTTTTCTAGGCTAGCTTTGATAAAACCCAAAACTACGGGATTTGGATTCGTTAGACGGCTGGTAAATTCCGGATGAAACTGCACGCCGACAAACCACGGATGCGAGTTTTTAGCGCCCGCCGCAGGCGAGCTAAGCTCGACGGCCTCGATCAGCCCGTCGCTCTCGCCGCTAACTATCAAGCCGTTTGCTTCAAATTCGGCTCTGTATTTCGGATTTGCCTCGTAGCGGTGGCGGTGGCGTTCTTTGACGCATTTGGCGCCGCCGTAAATTTGACTTAGCAGTGAGCCGGGCTTCACGTCGCAAGCATACGCCCCAAGCCTCATCGTGCCGCCGACCGGGCTTTGGTGCGTGCGGATCTGCGTCTGGCCGTGCGCGTCGATGAAACTATCGATAAGATAGATGATAGGATTTACGCACTCGGGCTTAAATTCGACCGAATTTGCATCCTCGAGCTTTAGCACGTTGCGGGCAAACTCGATGAGCGCTAGCTGCATACCTAGGCAGATGCCAAGATACGGCACGCCGTTTTCGCGAGCGTATTTGATCGCTTCGATCTTGCCGCTCACGCCGCGCTCGCCAAAACCCCCGGCGACAAGTACGCCGCCCACGTCTTTTAGTAGCTCCTCGACGTTTGTAGGCTCGATTTTCTCGCTATCTATCCACTTTAAATTTACCCTCGCATCAAGGCTCGCGCCCGCATGGATGATGCTCTCGGTTAGGCTCTTGTAGCTCTCTTTGAGGTCGATGTATTTACCAACGAATGCTATCGTGGTTTCTTTTGTCGGAGCGATGATGCGTTTAACTAGGCTGTCCCAGTTGCGCATATCAAGCTTTAGCTCGCCCAAATTTAAAATTTCGGCGATCGGTGTTAAAACGTCTTGGTTATAAAACGCGAGCGGCACCTGATAGATGCTGGCCGAGTCGATGCTCTCGATGACGCAGTTGCGCTCTACGCCGCAGCTGGCGGCTATTTTATCCTTTAGCTCGCGGTTTAGCGGCTGCTCGGCGCGGCAGATGATCATATCTGGGCTAATACCGATACGGCGCAGCTCACCGACGCTGTGCTGAGTCGGTTTGGTTTTTAGCTCACCCGCAACTTTGATAAACGGAACGAGAGTTAGGTGGATATTCATCGCGCGTTTGCGGCCGACCTCGATGCGAAGGGCGCGGATAGCCTCTAAAAACGGCAAGCCCTCGATGTCGCCTACCGTGCCGCCGATCTCAACGATCAGTACGTCGCGACCCTCGCCCGCTTTTTTGATGCGATCGACGATCTCGCCCACGATGTGCGGGATAACCTGGATCGTTTTGCCCAGATAGTCGCCTCTGCGCTCTTTTTCGATAACGGAGCTATAAACGCGGCCCGTGGTGAAGTTATTATCTTGACTTAGGCTCTCGTCTAAAAATCTCTCGTAGTGTCCCAGATCCAGATCCGTCTCCGCGCCGTCGTCAGTAACGAAAACCTCGCCGTGCTCGAGCGGACTCATGGTGCCGGGATCTACGTTGATGTACGGGTCAACCTTTAGCATGCTTACTTTTAAGCCCGTGTTTTTAAGAAGCGTGGCGATAGAAGCTGCCGCAATGCCCTTGCCTAGCGAGCTTAGCACGCCGCCGGTTATAAAAATATACTTTGTTTCGTTTAGATTTTTTTGCATATCGCGCCTTTTAAATTTTTAGCGAGATTATACCTTATTTAAAATTTATAAACGCTTGAGGACATAAATAATTTTATAAAATCAAAACTTTAAAATAATATTTTAAGTTAAATTTCTGTAGTATGTTAAATTATGATTAAAAAATATATTAAAAACATCTCGTCTTTGTATGTCGACGGCTTTAGGAACATGAAGCTCGGAAAGAGCCTGTGGCTAGTGATAGCCATCAAACTACTTATAATGTTCGGGATTTTAAAAGTATTTATCTTTGATGAAAGTTTAAATTCGAAATTTGAGAGCGACGAGGCCAAAGCGAACTTCGTCATTTCAAATTTGACAAAGGAATAAAATGTCTGAAATCGCTTCGGTCGATTGGTCTAGGGCGCAGTTTGCGCTCACCGCCATATACCACTTTTTGTTTGTTCCGCTCACGCTGGGACTTAGCTTTATCATCGCCATTATGGAGAGTATCTACGTCAAAACCGGTAACGAGCAGTGGCTAAAAATCACCAAATTTTGGCTTAAACTCTTTGGTATAAACTTCGCTATCGGCGTGGCTACCGGCATCATAATGGAATTTGAGTTTGGCACCAACTGGGCGAACTACAGCTGGTTTGTCGGCGACATCTTCGGCGCGCCGCTAGCTATCGAGGGCTTGCTCGCATTTTTTATGGAGGCGACGTTTTTTGCCGTTATGTTTTTTGGCTGGGATAAGGTTAGCAAGAAATTTCACCTCATCTCAACCTGGCTCGTGGCTATCGGTTCAAATTTGAGCGCGCTTTGGATCCTCATCGCAAACGGCTGGATGCAGTATCCGGTGGGTATGAAATTTAACCCCGCAACCGCAAGAATGGAAATGGAAAATTTCTTCGAGGTCGCTCTTAGCCCCGTAGGTATCATCAAATTTTTACACACCGTAACTAGCGGCTACGTTGCTAGCGCGCTTTTCGTGATAGGAATTTCAGCATGGTTTATCCTAAAAGGACGCCACTTAATCATGGCTAAAAAATCAATTATCGTAGCGGCAAGCTTCGGCCTCGTTACGTCACTATTTTTGATGTTTAGCGGCGACGAGAGCGCATATCAGGTCGCGCGCACTCAGCCGATGAAACTAGCCGCGATGGAAGGCCTTCATAAAGGCGAACAAAACGCCGGCCTAGTCGCCATGGGCGTGCTAGATCCGTCTAAAAAACCGGGCGACGGCAAGGACGCGTTTTTACTCGAACTAAAAGTGCCTTACGCGCTTGGAATCATGGCTACTAGAAAATTTGATAGCTTTACTCCTGGCATCGAGGATTTAGTTTACGGCAACGAAGCGCAAAATATAGAAAGCGTCGCAAGCAAGATGGCCAAAGGCTCGCTAGCCGTTAGCGCGCTAGCTAGCTACAACGCCGCTAAAAAATCGGGCGATAAAGCCGCGATGGAGCAAGCCGAGCAAACTCTGGCTCAAAATATGAAATTTCTAGGCTACGGCTACCTAAAATCCCCGGAAAGCGCCGTACCGCCGGTCGGCATTACGTTTTATAGCTTTCACTTGATGGTGGCTCTGGGCACTTACTTTTTGGCTTTATTTTTGGTCGTTACGTATCTCACGATGGCAAACGATATCGAAAATTTTAAAAAGCTGCTGTGGGCGTGCGTATTTAGTATCCCGCTAGGGCTAGTTGCGATCGAGGCGGGCTGGATAGTGGCCGAAGTAGGGCGCCAGCCGTGGGTCGTGCAAGACCTCATGACCGTTGGCGTGGGAGCGACGAATTTAGCCGACACCAACGTCAAAATTTCGTTCTGGCTATTTGCCGTTTTATTTACAGCGCTTTTGATAGCCGAGATAAAAATCATGCTAAAACAGATAAAAATAGGATTTGAAAACCATGCTTAGTTTAGAATTTTTACAAATTTACTGGTGGTGCGTAGTTAGCTTGCTAGGCGGTTTGCTAGTGTTTATGATGTTCGTTCAGGGCGGACAGACTCTGCTTTTTGGGCTTTGTAAAAACGAGCTTCAAAAGGACATGGTGATAAATTCTATCGGGCGCAAATGGGAGCTTACTTTTACCACGCTCGTAATGTTCGGCGGTGCGTGTTTTGCGGCGTTTCCACTATTTTACGCGACGAGCTTTGGCGGCGCGTACTGGGTATGGCTGGCGATTTTGTTTTGCTTTATCCTCCAAGCCGTGAGCTACGAATACCGCAAAAAACCGGACAACTTCCTAGGTCAAAAAACCTATGAAATTTTCCTTTTCATAAACGGCTCTTTAGGCGTTATACTCATCGGCATGGCCGTTAGCACGTTTTTTTCGGGAAGCGATTTTTTACTAAACGAGCACAACTTCGTGCAGTGGCAAACGCCGTTTCGAGGACTTGAAGCGCTGGGCAACATCATGCTCTATCCGCTAGGCATCGCGATGTTTTTCCTAGCTCGTGTGGGCGGAGCGCTCTACCTCATCAACAACATCGACGATGCCGAGATAAGAGCTAACGCCAGAAAAGCAGTGCTAAAAAATACTATTTTCTTTTTACCGTTCTTTTTAATCTTCATCGCTTGGATATTTACCAAAGCCGGTTTTGCCTACGACGAGAGCGGCGTAGTGAGCTTAGTTGGCTTTAAATACGCTCTAAATTTACTCCAGATGCCTCTTGTGGCTGCGATGATAGTTATAGGCGTCGGACTCGTGCTTTTCGGTATATTTAAGGGCGCGTTTACGACTAGCATCTACGGCGTAGTGCCTTACGGCGCGGGCGTAGTGCTAACGGTTACGGGACTATTTTTGATATCAGGCCTTGCGGACACGGCGTTTTATCCGTCGTTTTCAAATTTACAAAGCTCGCTCACGATCAAAAATGCAAGCTCTAGCCACTACACGCTAAACGTCATGGCCTACGTGAGCCTGCTAGTGCCGTTTGTTTTGGGCTATATTTTCGTCGTTTGGCGCGCGATGGATAGCAAAAAGATCACGGCCGATGAGATCAAGCACGATCATCACGCATATTAAGGATAAAAATGATAGAAGCGATAGTTTTTCTTTTTCTTTGGGTTTTGGCGCTTTTTGGCGGATATAAATTCGTCTATTTTAACATCAAACACGTCGAGAAAAACGACGACAAATACTTTGGAAATTTGCGCGAATAAGCGCTGATCCGTAAATCTCGTTCTACTTAAATTTTAGCTTTTGTCGCTATAATGAGGCTAAAATTTTAAGGAGAACGAGATGTTTGACTTCACTTTTCATAACCCCACAAAAATAGAATTCGGCAGAGGCAAAGAGCGAGATATCGGGCTTTATATGCGCGAATTTGACGCTAAAAGAACCCTACTGATCTACGGTAGCGACCGTATCAAAAAAGACGGACTCTTTGACAAGGTCACGGCAAGCCTAAAAGAAAACGGCATAGAGTTTATAGAGCTTGGCGGCGTGGTTAGCAACCCCGTGCTAAGTAAAGTTTACGAAGGAATCGAGCTAGCTAGGAAATTTAACGCCGACAGCGTGCTAAGCGTAGGTGGAGGCTCCTGTCTAGATAGCGCCAAAGCCATCGCCGCTGGCGCGCTATGCGAGGGCGACGTGTGGGACTTTTTCACAGGCAAAAACCCGAGCCGCGCGCTAAAAATCTTTGATGTCATCACTCTTGCGGCGACGGGCAGCGAGATGAACTCGGGCGCAGTCGTGACAAACGAAGCTACAAAACAAAAATTCGCTATCCACGGCGATGTCCTCTATCCGCTAGTCTCGGTCGTAAATCCGCAGCTACAAGCTAGCGTGAGCCGCGAGTACCTAGCCTACTCCGCCGCCGACGTCATAGCGCACAGCATCGAGGGGTACTTCACCGCAAGCGTGCAGCCTAGCGTCATCAACCTCTACATCGAAGCCAACATCAAAACCGTGATGAAAACGACCGAAATTTTACTAGCTGATCCCGATAACTACGATGCTAGAGCCGAGTTTGCCTGGGCGGCAACGATGGCGCTAAACGGCCTAACATACGTCGGCACGCACGGCTACTCCTACCCCAACCACATGCTCGAGCACGCCATGAGCGCGGTCGTAAACTGCGCGCACGGAGCAGGCCTAGCAGTCATAATGCCTGCGTGGATGAAGTGGTATAAGAGCCGAAATTTGGGCGCTTTTGAGCGTTTTGCGCGGGAGATTTTCGGCGTAAACTCAGCCGATGAGGGCATCGCCGCATTTAAAACGTGGCTTAGCAAAATCGGAGCTCCCGTTAGCCTAAAAGCCGTCGGCATAGAAGGTGAAACGCTAGGCGAGGTGGTAAATTTAGCCCACGACTACGCGGCAAACTGGCGCAAAGACAAGCTATACGCGAAGGAAAATATCAAAGAGATTTTTGAGCTGGCGAAGTAAATTTGATCAAATTTACCAACTGACATCTTTTGCAAAATTCCGTAAATTTGCGATTATATCGTGAATTTACAGTTTGATTTTTTACTTCACTATCACTCGGCGCGTAAAAAGATAAGTGGGGGTCACAAAAAGGGTGCGCTTGGTCACATGGACTGCGGGCAGTCCATAACAAATCTCACTATTCCGATATTGCGGCACTAAACATTAGAGATATCTAGCTGACGTTAAATTTGAGGTTTTTACCAAAAAACAGTACGCAAATTTAACAAAACCACCGTAAATTTTGATCAAATTTACGGTGGCATGTTTTAAAATTTAAGGCGCATTACGCCTCCAAAATCGCTCCGTTGCTAGCATTTGTTACCAGCTTGCGATACATCCGCAGCCAGCGATACGGCAGCGGTTTTTCAATCGGTTTAAATTTCGCCCTGCGCTCGGCGATCTCGGCTTCGCTTAAACGCACGTTGATCGCGTATGTGTCCACGTCGATGTCGATGATGTCGCCGTCTTGCAACAGCCCGATCATGCCGCCCTCGGCAGCTTCGGGGCTCACGTGCCCGACGCTTAGCCCCCTCGTCGCGCCGCTAAATCTGCCGTCTGTGATCAGCGCCACGTCCGCGCCAAGCCCTCGCCCCATGATTAGGCTCGTCGGGCTTAGCATCTCCTGCATACCGGGGCCTCCGCGCGGCCCTTCGTAGCGGATGACGACCACGTCGCCTTTGTTTACCTTGCCGCTTGAGATCCCCTCTATCGCCTCGTCTTGGCTGTTAAAGCAGACAGCCTTGCCGCTAAATTTGCGCTCGCCGATGATGCCCGCGGTCTTGATGACGCAGC
>CAURMS010000030.1:0-10635 GCA_963526085.1 uncultured Campylobacter sp.
AAACGGACGGCTCGTATGTGCCGGTCATTACGTTAAACCGAGCAAGTCTAATAGCGCCAAAAACTACAAACAGTGCAGCGACTAGCGAACCCAAACGTCCAAAGCTATGCCCGACCGCAAAATAAAAAAGCATCGCAGGCGCGACGCCAAAAGCTATAATATCGGCAAGACTGTCAAACTCCACGCCGAATTTGGACGTAGTTTTAGTTAGTCTCGCCACTCGTCCGTCAAGTCCGTCCAAAAAAAGAGACAAAACGATGTAAATAATAGCCTTGAAAAAATAGCCGTTAGCCTCCTCGACTAGTCCTGCGCCGGCTGCGATATAGCCGCGCACAGAAGCGATAATACTGATAATACCCAAAAACGCCGAAGCAGCCGTGAATAAATTCGGCAAAATATACATTAACTGAAGTTTATGCTGATTGTCTTGCATCTTTTTCCTCGTAGCTAAAAAACCCTAAAATGCCCGCACTAGCGACATTTTCGCCTACGCTAACGCTTATTCTTGCATTTGCAGGTAGTATCAAAACCACCTCGCCGCTACTTAAAAAGCCAAATCTCCTGCCCGCTTTTAGTCGGCTAAAATTTTCAAAAGAAATGCCTTTGCTAAGAGGCCCTGCGATGACGCGGATCGCAAATTTATTATTTGAGTTTTTACAGACAAACAATGCTCGCTCGTTTAAATTTTTAGAAGCTTCCATAGCGTTGCACAAAAACAGGCCGTGCCTTTGCTTGACCTCTAAAAGCTCCATATCGCAAGGAGCTCTGAGCGCACCTGCGTCAAACACGCCCTTACGGATAGTTATGGCTACACACTGCGTGTCAAAATAGTAAATTTTATCTATACTTTTTATCTTACCGTCGATCGGACTAAGTACGGCGTATGCATCGTCGCTGCCTAGCGCTCTCTCGGGATTTCTGAACCAAAATACGCAAAGCGCAAAAAGCGCGAAAAATAAAATTTGACATACACCCAAAACCAGCGCAAGTAAAAGCAAAAGCCCTAAAACGAAAACGTATTTGTAGCCCTGTTTTGCGATTAGCCCGATGTTTTGCATATCTTTACGCTTGTTCCTCTTTGTCTTCTAAATTTACGAGCCTACTAGGCAGACCGCGCTCTTTTTCGTAGTTTGCGATGATCTCTCTAACCTTTGCGCCCTCGATGGTTTCCTCTTCGTAAAGCGCCTCAACCATCTTTTCTATCGCGTCGCCGTAGGTTCTTAGCGTCTCAAGCACGTGTTTATAGCGCTCATCAAGCGTGGTTTTGATAAATTCATCCACTTTTTCCGCCGTCTTGTCGCTATAGTCCCTATCAGCCTGACCGCCGGCTAGGAAAGTACTGCGGCGTTTTTCAAGCACCATAAGCCCCGCGATATCGCTCATACCGTATATCGAGATCATCGAGCGAAGTATATCGGTCGCGCGCTCTAGGTCGTTACCTGCGCCTGTTGAGATCTCTTTTATAAAGACCTCTTCTGCTGCACGCCCCGCTAAAAGCACGTCCACTTCAGCCATAAGCTCGTGGCGCTGCATCATAAATTTATTCTCTTCAGGAGTATGAAGCGTGTAGCCAAGCGCCGCAAGTCCGCGCGGTATGATTGATACCTTGGTGACTCTGTTTGCACCCTTCGTCGTCTCGGCTATGAGCGCGTGTCCGCTCTCGTGATAGGCAACGATGCGTTTTTCTTTCGGATTTATGCGGCGAGATTTTTTCTCAAGACCAGCGATCGCTCGCTCAACGGCCTCTAGCAAATCAGCCTGCTCGACTTTGCCTTTTTCTTTTCTGCCTGCTAGCAGGGCGGCTTCGTTTATGATGTTGGCTAGATCAGCTCCCGCAAGACCGGCTGTCATACGTGCGATATCTTCGATGCTGACACTATGATCGAGCTTAATATCTTTTATATGAACACGTAAAATTTCGATCCTACCTTTAAAATCAGGCTTATCGACGAGCACCTGCCTGTCAAATCTGCCTGGCCTTAAAAGCGCTGCGTCAAGCACCTCCGGACGGTTCGTTGCGGCAAGCACGATAACGGGCGACGCATCCGAGCTAAAGCCGTCCATCTCGGCTAAAAGCTGGTTTAGCGTTTGCTCGCGCTCGTCGTTTCCGCCGATCATGCCACTAGCTGCGCGGCTTTTGCCGATAGCGTCGATCTCATCTATGAAAACGATCGCCGGAGCTTCTTTTTTCGCATTTTCAAAAAGGTCTCTCACGCGGCTAGCACCGACGCCGACAATCATTTCGATATAGCTTGATCCCGAAACCGAGAAATACGGCTCGTCCGCTTCGCCCGCGACGGCCTTTGCGAGCAGGGTTTTACCCGTGCCTGGAGGTCCTACTAAAAGTACGCCTTTTGGAATTTTGGCTCCTAAATTTATATATCTATCCGGATGCTTTAGAAAATCCACAATCTCTTTAACTTCTTCTTTTGCTTCCTGCACGCCCGCCACGTCGGCAAATTTAACCTTCGGTTTTTCCGAGTTTACTAGCTTTTTAGAGCTTCCCATCCCAAGGATACCGCCGCCCATATTTCTCTGCATGCGGCTAGCCAAAAACATCCAAATTCCAAAGAAAATGAAAATAGGAAGCACCCACGAAAAGAGTATTTCGGTAAACCAGTTCGTCTCGCTATACGCTCCGTAAGGAATCTTTTGCTCTTCCAAGATCGGCACTAGTGTCGGGTCGTTTACCCTTTTGGCAAAGTATGTTCTACCACCGTTATCCACGGCTTTTATCGAAGTCTCCGAGATGCCCACTTGCGCTACTTGCTTGTTTTTTATCATCTCTTTTATCTCGGAGTACGATGTGCTTTTCGAGCCTGCCGCACTCTGCCCCAGCAGCGTGCCGTCCATCTCGCCGCCTCCAAGCCCGCGAAATGCTATCACTATCACGATAGCAAAAATGGCGAAAATCAAAATCGGATTTTTATTAAAAAAATTATTTCCGCCGTTATTTAAATTTTTATCATCGTTTTTTCTGTTATCCATTATGTTCCTTAAATTATTTTACGCTTTTTGAAATACGAAGCTTTTCCACTCGTTTTTGGTTTGACTTTCTACTAGTTTGAGCGACGAAAAAGCCTCTAAAATTCGCGTTTCGTATTTATACAAAACGCCTGCTAAAACGAGATACGAGCCCTCTTTTAGCAAATTTATTAAATCGTTTTTTAGCATTAGTATCACGTCGGCGATTATATTTGCGACAACGACATCGTATTTTTTATCTAAATTTGCCACCGAACCGGTCCAAATTTGATTAAATTTAACCCCGTTTAGCTCGGCGTTTTTCTGCGAGCTTTGCACTGCTTGCTCGTCGGTATCGCAGGCATCCGTGACGCAACCTAACTTTGCTAGAGCGATACTTAGTATACCGCTTCCGCAGCCCACGTCAAGCGCGCTCATGCCGTTTGCGGCGTATTTTTGCAGATACTCTATACAAGCGCTCGTACTCTCGTGGTGACCCGAGCCAAAGGCAAGAGCAGGGTCGATGATGATATTTTCAAACCCGTCTTTAGACTCTTCCCAGCTTGGGTGGATGTAAAATTTACCAATCTCTATCGGTCTTACGTTTTTTTTGTATTCGTTTAGCCAGTCTTTATTTTCTTTTTGGCTTTTTGTTGTCTTAAATTCGATCTCTCGGCCGAGCGCATTTTGTAGAGATTTTGCGTACTCTTGCAGGCCAAATTCCACTTCGTCTAGCTCGTCTTCATCTCGGATGATAAACCCGCCGACAGTCTCCTGCGTACAAGTAACGCCCAAAGAAAAAACGAGATCCTCGAAAAGCTCGCGAAGCTCCTGCGAACAAAGAACTTCAAGCTCGTAAAATTTATCTTTCAAATTTGCGCTCTTTTAGCCTAAAACGTCTTCAAGTTTTTCTTTTAAAACTTGCGGCGTAAACGGCTTTACGATGTAGTTATTGACACCTGCTTTTAGCGCAGTGATGACCTCGGCTTTACCGCCCTCAGTCGTTACCATGATGATAGGCATATCGACGTATTTTGCCTCGGCACGGACTTTTTTTACTAGCTCAAGGCCGTTCATCTCAGGCATATTCCAGTCGGTGATAAGCACGTTTATATCGCTGTGCTGACCTAAAATTTGCCACGCTTCTACTCCGTGCTCAGCCTCTAAAATTTCCTGATGCCCGAGCCTTTGCAGGGTGTTTTTTATGATTCTTCTCATAGTAGAGCTGTCGTCGACTACTAGTATTTTCACAATCGTATCCTTTTTTAAAAAATGTCCAATTCTAGCAAATTTTATATTTAAATTTACTTTAAAATTTTAGCAGCCCAGTTTAAAGGCCTCTTTTAGATCCAGCGTCCCCTCGTAGTACGCCTTGCCCACGATAGCGCCGTAAACGTCTCCCGCGCGTTTTAGCGCCTCGATATCGGAGATATCTTTTACGCCGCCGCTTGCGATCGTATTTATGCCGCTAGCTCTTGCGATTTGTGAGGTAAACTCAACGTTTACGCCACTAAGGGTGCCGTCTTTTGAGATGTCGGTGCAGATTATCGCTTCGACTCCGGCTCCGGCAAATTTGGTCGCTAGCTCGGTCGCCCTCATCTGCGACACCTCCGCCCAGCCCTGCACCGCAACGAAGCCCTCTTTTGCGTCTATGCCGACGGCGACGCGGTATTTTTGCGCCATTTCTTTAGTAAAATTTGGATCCTTTAGCGCCACCGAGCCCAATATAACGCGCGTTATGCCGCTATCAAGGTAGCTTTTGATGCGCGCTTCATCGCGTATCCCGCCGCCGATTTGGATTTGTAAATTTGCGGCTTTTGCGATCTTTTTTACGGTTTTTAGATTTACCGCTTCGCCCGCAAACGCTCCATCAAGATCGACGACGTGAAGCCACTTTGCGCCCATATCTTCAAATTTTTTAGCTAGCTCCCACGGTGCGTCCGAGTAGATTTTGGCGCTACTCATTTCGCCTTTAAAAAGCCTAACCGCCTTGCCCTCTTTTAAATCTATCGCAGGGAAAATTTCCATCACATCTCTCCGAAATTTCGTAAAATTTTTAGCCCCGTCTCATGGCTCTTTTCGGGATGCGGCTGAAAGCCGAAAATATTATCTTTACACACCGCGCTTACGAATTTATAGCCGTACTCTGTAAAGCCCAGCGCCGCATCATCCTCGCAAACTACGTGATAAGAGTGCACGAAATACAAATACTCGCTAGCGGCTAGATCCTTATTTATCGGCGTTTGTTTGGTAAAATTTATGGTATTCCACCCCGTGTGAGGCACCTTTAGCGGCGCGTCAAATTTGGACGGGTCAAATTTAACCACTCGTCCTTTTACGAGCCCAAGCCCCTCATTTACGCCAAACTCCTCGCTTTGCTCAAAAAGCAGCTGCATACCCAGACAAATGCCTAAAAACGGCTTTCCGTCGGCTACGGCTTCTTTTATCGCGGGGATAAAATCTCTATCTTTTAGCTTTTGCATCGCTTCGCCGAATGCCCCGACGCCGGGCAAGATTATCTTGTCAAATTTACCCAGCTCTTCGCCGCGAACCGCTAGCCGCGCCTTTAAATTTAAACTCTCAAACGCGTTTAACACGCTTCTTAAATTTCCCGCGCCGTAGTCGATGATGCCGATCAATGCAAACTCCTTTGCTTGGTAGCAAAAAGATAAACGCTAAGCGCGATCATCAATATCGCAACGCCGCCGATGAGATAAATCGCATTTATGATATGATCGGGCGCCGTGATGGCAAATTTAAACACGAGCATCAGCGCCTCGATCGCAAGCGCGATGATGATCGAGCCGATAAATCTAATCATCGTTTTGTTTTCCATATCTTCATTGCGCTTGCTTTTACCCAGCACCTCTTCTTCAAATATCGCTTTAACCAGATCAAAGATCGCAAGCGCAAGCGTCAGCACGATCGTGTGCTCAAACATCTTTTCTACTTCGATATTTAAAAGATCGTTGGCCAAAAGCCCTTTAAGCGCGTCAGCGAACAAAAACAAAGCTATGGTAAAAAGCGCGACCGAAAACGCGGCGTAAACGACCTTTAAAAATTTGCCGAAGTAGCTCTCTATCTTACCGTGAGAGACGATGGTTAGGATATTTTCTAGCGAAACGTCGATACACGCGACGAATTTTAGCTCTCCCTTATCATCATATATCGGGGTGGATGCCGTCACGCACAGCTCGCCCGTGAGCGAGGACGGGTACGGGTCGCTTAGTACGCAGCGCTTTTCGCGCACCGCGGTGTAATAATATGACTTATTGCTGCAGTTTTCGCCGTCGCCGGCTTTGTATTTTTCGTTTAGGCTCACGGCGTCACCTATTTGCACGCCGTTTGCGTCAAGCACGTAAAACGCGTCAAAGCCCTCTATTTCGTGCGCCATTTTATCAAAGCCGCTTTTTATCGACTCGGCGTTTACCCCCGGCAGCCTGTTTGGCAAATTTTTACTAAAAAGATAGCATATATAGGCTCTAGCCTTGTATCTTAGCTCCGAAAACCTCTGTATATCTTGCAGCGTCAAATTTATTCCTTATTTAGCGCGTGATTAAACTCGGGCACGATCTCTTTGAGCGCCGCTGCGACATCGTCTGCGTGCGTTAAATTTTCGATTTGCTCGTTTAGTTTAGCCACGTCGTATTCGCCCGAGTGCGTCACGAAAATAGACTGAAACTCGGTTTTTACGTCGTCTTTGTTTATTAAAAGCTCCTCGTAAAGCTTCTCTCCAGGGCGAAGGCCGACGAATTCGACGCCTAGGTGCTCCTTGTTTGATAAAATTAGCATCTTTTTAGCTAGATCTGCGATCTTTATCGGCTCGCCCATATCAAGCACGAAGAGCTCGCCGCCCTTTGCGATCGAGGCGGCCTGAAGCACGAGCTGACAGGCCTCGGAGACTAGCATAAAATACCTCGTAATATCAGGATGCGTGACGGTTAGCGGTTTATTATTTTCGATTTGTTCTTTAAATTTCGGTATTACGCTGCCGCTTGAGCCTAGAACGTTACCGAAGCGCACCGCGACGATCTCGGTTTTAGCAGGTAAATTTGAGTTTAGTGCGTAAAGCTCGCACACGCGTTTAGTCGCGCCCATGATGTTTGTCGGGCGCACAGCCTTATCGGAGGATATCATCACGACCTTGCTAACGCCGTATTCGATAGATAAATCAATCAAAATTTTAGTGCCGATTATGTTATTTACTACCGCAGCTTTCGGGTTTGCTTCGCAAAGCGGCACGTGCTTATAGGCTGCGGCATGGATCGCGATCTGCGGTTTAAACTCCTCAAATACCGCGCGCAGATCATCCTCGTTTACGATATTTATCATCTTGCTCACGGTTTTGTCGCTGTGAGTTATCTCGCCGATCCTATAGAGATTAAACTCGCTGTGATCGATCATAATTAGCTTGCTAACGCCAAATTTGAGGCACTGCTTGCAAATTTCGCTACCGATACTGCCTCCCGCACCCGTGACCAAAACAACCTTGCCGCCCAAAAACTTCTCCACCGCGCTACTATCTAGGTCTTTTGGCTTTCTAGCTAGCAGGTCCTCGATCGAGATATCTTTGATCGCATCCTTGCCTGTACCAAACATCGAGAAGATCTTGATATCGCGGATACCGTAAGCCGTAAGCTCGTCAAAAAGCTCCGCCAGCTCGTCTTGCCCTAGCGCAAGCGCGATGATGGCGGTTTTTACGTTGTATTCTTTGATCAAATTTGCGATTTGGCTCTTTGGTTGCACTAAAAATCCGTCGCAGTAAGTGCCGACTAGATCGCTCCTGCCGTCTACCACGCCAACCGCATAAAGGTCGATGTAGCCCTGCCTAAGTCCCTTTAAAACATGAAGCGCCTTTGACGTAGCGCCGATAACGACGCAAGGCTCGCCCGTATGCGGCTTTTTAGAAAAGTCCAAAAACATACGCTTGGCGATCCTTAAATTTCCGATTAACAAGCACGAGATGATAAAGTCTATAAAAACCACGCTTCGCGGAAACGGGTTGAAAACGGCTGGCATCGCAAAATAAACGATCCAAAAGCAAACTATCGCGCAAAGATGAACGAGGAAAATTTTCCTCGCTTCGTTTAGTCCGAAAAATCTCCACGGCACCTTATAAATTTTAAAAACCCACATAAAAAACAGCTTTAAAACCACCATCGTAACGCAGCCCGCGACCAGTCCACCCCTAAAATAATCAGGCAGCACGCCGCTAAATCTAAGCAGATACGCCAGATAAAACGACGCTACAAATATCGCGATATCAAAGGCTAGAAAAAACGCAAGCCGCTTTAGCTTCGTCGCTTTAAACATTTATAAATTTTCCTTTACGATTTTTACCACTAGCGCAAACTCCTCGTCCACCGTTGCAGTACCGCTAGGCAGGCAGATACCGCGCGCAAACATCTCCTCGCTAGTCCCGTCCGTAAACGCTAGCGCCCCTTCAAACACCGGCTGCATGTGCATCGGCTTCCAAAGCGGACGGCTTTCTATGTTTTCTTTAGCGAGTGCGTCTATTACGCGCAAGTGCGCGCCTTTTTCTTTAAATAGCGCGGTCGTTAGCCAGCGGTTGCCGCGAGAATTTGCAATCTCTGGCATAAACTCAAGCTCAGGAAGCTCTTTTTGATATTTTTCAAAAATTTCTCGTTTTTTTATCACGCGCTGCTCGAGCACCTCCATCTGCGCCGTTCCGATCGCGCCCAGGACGTTGCTTAGGCGGTAGTTGTAGCCGTAGTCTTTGTGCTCATAGTGCAAAAACGGCTCTCTAGCTTGCGTGCTGTAAAATCTCGCCTTTTCCACGAGATCTCTTTCGCCCACTAGCATGCCGCCGCCGCTTGTGGTGATGATTTTGTTGCCGTTAAAGCTATACGCGCCCAGTCGTCCGAACGTGCCCAGCGCTTTGCCGTTATAAAAGCCGCCCAGCGCCTCAGCCGCGTCTTCGACCACGGCGATATTTTCCTGCTCGCAGATCTCGCAGATCTCTTTCATCTTTGCCGCCTGTCCGTAAAGGTGCGTTACGACGAGCGCTTTTGGTTTTTTAGGCGAATTTGCGATCGCCTTTTTTAGTAGCTCGGGGCTTAGATTCCAGCTTTCGTCGCTATCGACAAAAACGGGCGTAGCGCCTTGATAAAGTATCGGACTAACGGACGCCATAAAGGTAAACGTAGATGCTAGCACTACGTCTCCCGCGCCGATACCAAGCACTCTTAGCGCCAAGTGGATCGCCGACGTGCCGGAATTTAGCGCCAGCGCATCGGGCGCGCCCGCATAGTTTGCCACGCTTGCTTCAAATTTATTCACGTATTCGCCAAGCGGCGCGATATAGTTGCTCTTAAAAACCTCGTTTATATACTCTTGCTCTTTGCCGCTCATGTGTGGCGGGCTTAGGAAAATTCTTTGCATTATTATTCCTTAAAGAAATTTACGCATTGTAGCACTTAAAATCTAAATATTTTTATAAAAACTCGTTTAAATTTGCTTTTAGGCCGTAGAAAATGGGGATTTTGTTAAATTTTGCGTCAAAATGCACTTTGAAACTGCAAATTTGACGCCTAGCGTGATACTTTATCTATTTTGCCTGCACCATCTTTTGTGGCTACGGACGCAAATTTGACGAGCGGCATTTAGCGCTCAAATTTAGCTTAAATTTCGCCTGATTTTAGCCGGATTACCGTAGGCGACGCTACCGTCTGCGATATCTCTTACCACAACGCTGCCCGCTCCGATTATACAGTTTGCGCCGATTTTTACGCACTGTATAGCGCAAGAACCTATACCCACGTGCGTGTTTGCGCCCACTATCACGCCGCCTGCTAGCGCCGCATTTGGGCTAACGTGCGCAAAATCGCCGATCTCGCAGTCATGCTCGATGATCGCGCCAGTGTTTATTATCGCACCCTCGCCTATCACCGCGCGCGCGTTTATGACGGCATTTGGCATCACGACCGCGCCCTCGCCTATTTGCGCGCTCTTGCTTATCACTGCGCTTGGATGGATCAAATTTACTAAGACAAAGCCCGCATTTTTTACTCTTTCTTGCAGGATACGTCTGATTTTATTATCTCCGATAGCCACGATCACGTCCGCTTTTTCCAGACTCGGGTCAAATTTGACCACGTTTTTACCGTCAAATTTAGCATCGTCCAAAAATACTACCTCGCCATATCCGCAGGCCCTAGCTACATCTGCTACGACGGCTCCGTGTCCGCTAAAGCCGTAAACGTAAATTTTAGTTGCGGCCATTAAATTTCTCCGTCGTAGCCATGCCTTCTTTGCTCACGCCGCTTCGTTTTAAGACCTTTTGCACGGTTAAAATCGCGATTTTAACATCCAGCGCAAAGCTAAGCTCGCGGACGTACCTCGCGTCAAATTTAAACTTCTCCGCCCAGCTGATCGCATTGCGGCCGTTTACCTGCGCTAGACCCGTGATACCAGGCCTCACGTCGTGGCGAGTAGCCTGCTCTGCGTCATAAAGAGGCAGGTACTCAACCAAAAGCGGACGCGGCCCGATGAAGCTCATATCGCCTTTTAGGACGTTAAAAAGCTGGGGTAGCTCATCAAGGCTAAGGCTCCTGATAGTCTTGCCGACGCCGCTTAGGCGCATCTCGTCGGGCAGTAGCTCGCCGTCCGCGCCGCGCTCGTCGCTCATCGTTTTAAATTTGTAAATTTTAA